>DATDCR010000365.1:0-3656 GCA_036524215.1 Burkholderiales bacterium | reverse complement strand
GTGCTGACCGCGATCCTCTTTTACCGCGCCGTCGTCGGCGCGCCGCTGCCGGAGGCGCTGCGGCCCACCTGGTTCATCCTGCTGGTGCCGCCCTCGCTCATGTATGCGAACGGCATGACGCTCTTCCCGGCCTTCCCGCCGCTCGAGAACCTCTACTACCTCGCGCTCGTGCTCGGCGCCGCGCTGCTGCTGTATGCGCGCGTGGCGGCGCGCTGGCCGTTCGGGCCGGCCTGGTGGGCCTTTACCTTCCCGCTCGACGCGCTCGCTTACGCGGCCGCGCGCTACGCGCAGGACCACCCGACGCCCTTGTGGCGCTCGATCTGCGCGGCGACCCTGCTGCTGGCGGCGTCTTTCGTCGTTCTTGTTCTCTGGCGAACGCTTCGCAGCGCTGCATCGCGGCCGGCGTGAACTCGGCCTGCGGCTGGTTGCCGCCGATGATGAACATCAGCAGGTGCTCCTTGCCCGGCTCGTCGTAGGTCACGTTCATGAAGCGCCGCGCCACGCCGACCGGAAAAGAGATCACGTCGTAGGGATCGAGGTCGACGTGCTGCTTGGCGTCGCCCTCGTTCCATTCGCAGCGCCAGCGCCCGGTCATGGCGATGAAGGTCTCGTTGGTGTCATGGTTGTGCATGAGCGGACCCTTGCCGGGTTTCGCCTTGCAGTAGCCGAGGTTGAAGCCTTCGGCGATGGCGATCGCCGGCATCTGCGAGGCGTTCGCGCCTACGGGAGAGGTGGCCGCTTCGCTGTCGGTCTCGGGAGGAGCGAACCCGATCACGGCATACAGCTTGCGCCGGCATTCGGGCAGCGGGCTGTCCGGCAAGCCGCCGTCGGAGCCTTTCAGCTTCCGGAAGCGTGCGACGCGCTTCATCATTTCCTCGCGCGGCCAGGTGCGGATGTCTTTCCAGTCGCTCATTGCCTCTTCACTCCTTCGTCAGTGCCGTCGTCCAGCCGATAGCGGTTGCTGCCGCCGTCCTTCGCCGCGTAGAGGGCCGCATCGGCCCGCTTGAGGAGCTCGTCGTCGTTGACGTCGCCCGAGCTCGTCGCGATGCCGACGCTCGCGCTCACGCGGCAGTCCTGTCCCTCGATGCGGAACGGCCGCTGCGCCCCCTCGACGATCTTCTCGGCGACGCGCGCGGCGTCGTCGCGCTCCTTCAGCTCTTCCAGCAGCACGACGAATTCGTCGCCGCCGAAGCGCGCCACGGTGTCGCTCGCGCGCACGCAGGTGCGCAGCCGCAAGGCGAAGTCCCTCAGCAGCGCATCGCCCGCCGCATGGCCGAGGCTGTCGTTCACCTGCTTGAAGTCGTCGAGGTCGATATACAGCACGGCGATCTGCGTGCCGTGGCGGCGCGCGCGGGCGAGGGCGCCGCGCAGCCGGTCGAGGAACAGGAGCCGGTTGGCGAGGCCGGTGAGGGGATCGGTGTGCGCCACCGACTGGAGGGCCTGCTCGATGGTCTTGCGCTCGGTGATGTCGACATTGGTGCCGATCATGCGCAGTGCGCGGCCGCTGGCCGGATCGCGCTCGGTCACGCGGCCGCGCGAAAGGATCCATTTCCATTCGCCGTCGCGCGCGCGCACGCGATGCTCCAGCGCGTAGTAGGGCCGCAGGCCTTTCATCACCTCGAGCGAGGCCTGGCGCGTCGCCTCGAGGTCGTCGACGTGCACCAGGCGCAGGAGCTCGCCGACCGTGCTGACGGTGTCGCCGGCCGGGCCGCCGAGCATGGCCGACCAGGCGTCGCTCAGGTAGACGCGGCCGGTGCGCAGGTCGGTGTCCCACAGGGCGATGTTCGAGCCGTCGAGCGCGGCCTCGAGCCGCGCGTGCGCCTCGTGCAGCCTGCGCCGCGCCTCCGCGAGCTGGGTCACGTCGCTCCCGAGCACGAAGAAGCCCTTCACCCGTCCGCTCGCGTCGCAATCGGGCACGTAGTTGGCGAGCAGATGGTGGTCCTTCACCGCGTATTCATAGCTGACGCGCTCGCCGCGCAGCGCGCGCTCGATGTTCGGCTTCATCGCCGCGTAGTGCTCGTCTCCCCAGGCCTCGCGCACGGTGCGGCCGATCATGCTGGCGGCGGGGATGCCGAGCCATTGCTCGTAGGCGCGGCTGCTGAAGCGGTAGCGCTGCTCGGCGTCGATGTACGACACCAGGCCGGGAACGTTGTCGGCGATGATGCGCAGCCTTCCCTCGCTCTCGCGCAGCGCGTCGCCGTAGCGCCGCAGCGCCGCGAGCTCGGCTTCCGCCGCCGCGGCACGCAGCACGCGCGGCCTCGCCACCAGCACCGCGATCGACAGGAGGGCGATACCGACGAACCACGCCGCGGGCGCCTGGTTGTTGTTGAAGAACTCCGGGAAGCGCTGCTGGTTCGCGAGGTTGATGACGTAATAGGCGCCCAGCGTTATCGAGCCGCCGGCGAGGCCCGCCAGGCCGCCCACGCCGATGCCGGCAAGCAGGCCGAGGCCGGCCCAGCTCACCGGTGAGAGCGGGCGCAGGCCGACGAGGAGGAGCGCCTCGACGATGGCGATGCCGCAGAGCGTCAGGACGATGCCCGCCATGAAGTGCACCAGCACTCTGCTGTCCAGCGCTGCCTTGGGCACCGCGCCGAGGCGCATTTCCACTAGCGTTTGTTGCGAGCCATGGACTCGAGCACGGCGCACACCGCGGCGGTGTCCTGCTCGGCATAGCCCTGCGACATGGCGGCGTTGTAGATCGCGGCCGAGGCATTGAAGAGCGGCGTCGGCACGCCGTGCCTGGCGGCGAAATCGCCGATGATCTTCATGTCCTTCTGCCAGACCGCGCACTTCATCGTCGCGTCGTCGTAGCGCGCCTTGACCATCATCGGGCCGCGTACCTGGAACATGCGCGAGCTTCCCGCGCCGTCGCCGGCCACCTTCAGGATGGTGGCGGCATCGAGGCCGGATTTCATGCCGAGCACGAAGGCTTCGGCGGCCGAGACGTTGTGGATCGCCACCATCAGGTTGGCGACGAACTTCATCTTGCTGCCGTTGCCGAACTCGCCGAGGTAGTAATGGGCGCGCGAGAAGCCCGGCATATAGGCTTCTGCCTTCCGGTATCCGGCCTTGTCGCCGCTCGCATAGACCACCAGGTCCTTGGCGCGGGCCTGCGCGCCGGTGCCGGAAAGCGGGCAGTCGAGGAGCGTGATGCCCTTCTTCGCGAGCGTCTGCCGCGCGCGCTCCTTCTCCTCGATCGGCAGCGTGCTGGTCTCCATGACCACGCACTTCGTCACCATCTCGCCCGCCACCGCGTGCAAAGCGGCCGCGCTTGGCAGCGACGTGATCACGACCGGGGTCTCGATCTCGGCGATCGATGAAACCGGCGTTCCGCCGGCGCGCTTCAGCGCCGTGCGCCGCGCCGCGAGCACGTCGAAGCCCTGCACCTTGAACTTCGCCCTGGCGAGGTTCGCCGCCATCGCCGATCCCATGATGCCGAGTCCGATGACACCGATCTGCGCGCGTTCCGGCATGGTGAAACTCCTCGAATATCTGGTCCGATGGACTCTAGCGCGTCGCGCCGAGCGCCTCCACCGCCGCGAACAATTTCTCGATCGATTCGCGCGCGATGTTGCGCACGATGAACACGATCCGCGAAGGCTGATCCGCATCGTGTGCGCCCGCTAGCGTTACGGGCGGATGAAAGAGATGCTGCG
>DATDCR010000364.1:0-2490 GCA_036524215.1 Burkholderiales bacterium | reverse complement strand
CGCGTCGGCTTGCGCCGCTTTCGCAGCACGCTCAACGCCTTCAAGGCGCTCGCGCCCTCTGCGGAGGCGTTGCGCGGCGAGATGCGCAGCTTTTCCGCCGCACTGGGCGCCGCTCGGGACTGGGATGTCTTCGTGCACGGCCTGTCCCCGCGCAACCGGCTGCTGCGCGAAGCTCGGCGCCGGCACGCGATTGCCCAGCGCGACGCGCGCAGCGTGGTTGCGTCGGCCGCCTTCAATCGATTCCTGCTGCACGCGTACGCGTGGCTGGAGGAGGCGCCGTGGCAGCCGAGCGAAGGGCCGCTCGCGCCGTTCGCGGCGAACGCGCTCGAGCGCCTGCATCGCAAGGCGGTGAGCCTCGCCGACGAGCTCGACTGGAGCGATGCCGAGCAGCGCCATCTGCTGCGCATCCGGGTGAAGCGCCTGCGCTACGCAAGCGATTCGTTCGCCGATCTGTTTCGTTCCGCCGGCGTGCACCGCTACCTCTCGGCGCTCGAGCGCCTGCAGGACCGCCTCGGCGAGCTGAACGACATCGCCACCTCGCGTCGCCTGATCGGCGAGCTCGGCGGCGCACCGGCGAAGCTGCGCTCGCTCGACCAGCGCGAGCGCGACCTTATCGCCGGCCTGCCGCGCGCGTGGG
Organism: Burkholderiales bacterium; assembly: GCA_036524215.1. Taxonomy (GTDB): domain Bacteria; phylum Pseudomonadota; class Gammaproteobacteria; order Burkholderiales; family SG8-39; genus SCGC-AG-212-J23. The sequence goes on along the minus strand of DATDCR010000364.1, from coordinate 1,853 downwards.
CGGCCTTTGCGCGGCGCCCTCGCTTCTGGAAGGGCGATACATGAAGACCTCGGGCTTCGGCCAGCTCAGGCGCAGGGCGCGGAACCTTCGCTGCGCCGCCGGCTTGCCGTCGCCGACCTCGCAAAGCAGGACGCCGCCCTCGGCGAGGTGATCGGGGGCCGCGGCGAGAATGCGCGCCACCAGGTCGAGCCCATCCTTTCCTCCGGCGAGCGCGAGCCGCGGCTCGCGCCGATACTCCGCCGGCAGCTTGTCCATCGCCGGTGCCGTGACGTAGGGCGGGTTGGTCAGGATGACGTCATAGCGCTCGCCAGCGAGCGCGCTGAAGAGGTCGGAGCGGCGCAAGCGCACGCGGCGGCCGAGGCGATGCCTCGCCACGTTCTTTCGCGCTACCGCCAGCGCGGCCGGCGAAATATCGGCGGCTTCGACCAGCGCGGATGGAAAGGCGCGAGCGGCCAGGATCGCCAGGCATCCCGAGCCCGTGCACAGGTCCAGCACGCGTCGCACCGGACCGTGACGAAGCGTTTTATCGGCGAGCAGCTCGGCGATGTGCGAGCGAGGCACGATGACGCGCTCATCGACGTAGAACGATTCGCCGGCGAGCCAGGCTTCCTTCAGGAGGTAGGCCACCGGCACGCGCTCGTCGATACGCCGTCGCGCAAGCGCCTCGATGCGCTTCTCTTCCGCCGGAGTGACCGGACGGCTCAAGCGGGCGTCGAATGGCAGCTCGAGGCCGCGCAAGACGAGCCAGGCGGCCTCGTCGTGGGCGTTGTCCGTGCCGTGGCCGAAAAAGAGGCCGGCCGCATCGAAACGCCGCTCGATGCGCCCGATCAGCTCGCCGAGGTTCAAGGCAGCAGCGCGCGCAGCGTGTCGAGGTAGATGAGCGGCAGCGTCTCGAGCTCGTCCAGCGCGATGTGCTCGTTCAGCTTGTGGATGCTGGCGTTGATCGGGCCGAGCTCGATCACCTCGGGACAGATATCGATGATGAAGCGCGCGTCCGAGGTGCCGCCGGTGGTGGAGAGCTCGCCCGAGCAGCCGGTGTTGTGCTTCGCCGCGCCGAGCACCACCTCGGCCAGCCGGCCGCGCCGGCTCAGGAACGGCTTCGCCCCGAGCGTCCATTCGATGCGGTAGTCGAGCGCGTGCTTCTTGAGGATCGCCTCGACGCGCTGGCGCAGCGAAGCCTCCGTGCTCTCGGTGCAGAAGCGGAAGTTGAAATCCACCTCCACCGAGCCCGGCACCACGTTGCCCGCGCCGGTGCCGGCATGGATGTTGGAAACCTGGAAGCTGGTCGGCGGAAAGCTCTCGTTGCCCTTGTCCCACTGCGTCCGCACGATCTCCGCCAGGGCCGGTGCGAGGCGGTGGATCGGGTTCGTGACGAGGTGGGGATAGGCGACATGGCCTTGCACGCCGCGCACGATGAGCTTGCCGGACAGCGACCCGCGGCGGCCGATCTTCAGGGTGTCGCCCAGCCGCTCCGCCGAGCCGGGCTCGCCGACGATGCAATAGTCGATCTTTTCGCCGCGCGCCTTGAGCGTCTCGACCACGCGCACCGTGCCATCGACCGCCGGCCCTTCTTCGTCCGAGGTGAGCAGCAGGGCGATGGAGCCGGCATGCGCGGGCTTTTCCTTGACGAACATTTCCGCCGCCACGACAAAGGCGGCAATGGAGGACTTCATGTCCGCGGCGCCGCGGCCGTAGAGCTTGCCGTCGCGTACGGTCGGCACGAAGGGATCGGAATGCCACTCGGAAAGGGGGCCCGTGGGCACTACATCGGTGTGGCCGGCGAAGCAGACGACCGGATGGCCGCTGCCGCGGCGCGCCCAGAGGTTGGTCACTTCGCCGAACTTCATCGGCTC
>DATDCR010000363.1:0-7779 GCA_036524215.1 Burkholderiales bacterium | reverse complement strand
TTGCCCGCCGCTGCCTCGAGCGACATCGGCCGTCCCGGGGTGATGAGACCGTTGACGCGATTGCCGCGACCCACCTGGCCGTCGTCGCCCATTTCCGCGCTGAGGCCGCTCACCGTGAGATAGAGGCCGCTCTCGTCTCTGGCATCGCTCGCGTCCAGCTGGTTGACGAGGACACGGTCGCCGGCCTCGAGCACTCGCGCGAGCCGCTCGCGAATCGCCGCTTTCGCTGCAAAGTAGTCCGCGCTGTTCGCGATGTGACGATCGACGAGCGCAATGGCCACCGTGAACGTCAGCTCCGTCCCGTTGCGCAGTCCCATGATCTTGAAGTCCTGCCCTGCGGCCGGGATGTCGTCGTGCAGCGCCCTCGCCGAGCGCGCGAGCGCGAGCACCTTGTTCTCCAGAACGGAAAGCGGCGCGTAGCCGACGCCGAACGACGTATCGTTGGCTCGCGCGACCTCGCCGACCACCTGCGTGAGGTTCGCGCTGCCTTGCTTCACCTCCGACGCAAGCTTGAAAAGCGATGCGCCCGCATGCAGGTTCGTGTCCAGCCATTGGCCAGCCGCGCTCGTCACCAGTTCGGACAGCTCCACGCCCGGAGGGACGCTAGCGCGCCCGGCAATGATGAGCTTGGGACGCTCGACAATCCGCCCGCCGCCGAAGCGCGGCTCGCTGCGGCCGCCGACCAGGAGTCCCTTGTCGACGTTGAAATGCAGCGGCGCGCCGCGCTCGCGCTCGTAGGTGCGAACCAGCGCCAGGGCAACGGCTTCGCAGACGGCGTCCATGATCGTGTCCGGATGGCCGAGCCCCTTGTGTTCGCACATCTCGATCGCAAGCTCGGGTTCGGGACGTTCCGTTGCCTGGACGACGATGTTTCTCATCGATGCACCTCCAAGGGGCGTGCCAGCGGCCGGAGCACCATCCCGGCGCAATCGTAAAGAGTGCGGTCATTGTGCGATCAATGACTTACCGGCGATTTGCCATGGCGCAACCGTTGCTCATAGAGCCGCGTGCGCTCCTGGTTGCTCCTCCTCTCCTTGGCCGTCGGTCTGGCCGCCGCCACGGCGCAGGCCCAACCGCAGCGGTCGATCCATGTTCAGGCGGGCGATTGGGGCGCGGCGAGCGTGCAGGACATCGAAGCGGTGCTGAATTCCGTCGCGGACGTGCTGCTGCCGGATTTCCCGCAGCAGGCCCGCGTGCGCATCGTCGTCTCGCCCGTCGGCTCCGGCCCGCGCGTGCTCGCCGCAAAGTCCGCCGACGGCGCGCATCAGGTGCTCCTCAGCGTGCGCGATGCGCGCTGGGACCAGTTCGCGTACCAGTTCTCGCACGAGCTTTGCCATATCGCCTCGAACTACGACCACCGCGAGATCGACGCCGCGCGACCGCATCAATGGTTCGAGGAGACGGTGTGCGAGGCGGTCTCGCTGGTCGCGCTCGATCGCCTCGCCACTCGCTGGCAGGAATCGCCGCCGCACCGCGGCTGGGAAAGCTACGCGCCGGCCTTCCGTCGCTACGCCGAGCGTCTGACGGCCGATCGCGCTGCGTCGACCTCGCTCGCGAGCTGGCATCGGGAGAACGAAGCCGCCCTCGAGCGCGATCCTTACCTTCGGGAAAAGAACCAGCTCGCCGCCATCGCCTTGGTGCGCGTCTTCCAGCGGTCGCCGCAAGCGATGCAGGCCGTCGGCTATCTCAACCTCGCCTCGTCCAGCGGCCGCTTCGAGGACTACCTCGCCGCGTGGGCCGACTGCTGCCCGGCGTCGCACCGGGCAGCGGTAGCCAGACTCATCTCGCTCTTCCAGAGCGCCTGAGGATCAGCGACGCACGCGCTCCGTGGGATGGCCGATGTTGACGGCAAGCAGTGCCCGCTTCGTGGTCGGGCCGACCTGTCCTTGCGGTCCCGTCGCGCCGGCAAGGCCCTTCGCCTGTTCTGCGCGGAGGTTCTTCACGGCTTTTTCCTGCTGCTTGATCTGCACTTCGTCGCGGCCGGCGTAGGCGGGGCCGGCAACACCGATGGCGATGACGGCGGCGGCGATGAGTTTGAGCGATTTCATTGGGCTCTCCATTCGTAAAGGGATGCGTTAAAGCGTGTCGTCACGATGACGGCACGGCGGCAGGCACTGCTTGGGATTCGTCTAGGTCTGGTAACTGCAGAACAGCACCGTCAGCGGCGGGCCCGCTGGCAAAGGCGTGTCCGGCAGTAACTGCTTCGGCGCCTGCGTGGCGACGAGAGGGAAGTCGATCCCCGCGCTAGCAATGACCGGCGGCACCGCGTGGAAGTGCTGGTCGAGCGACGACACGGGCTGGTCCTGCACGATGCATTGCACCAGGCAACCGTCGTCGCTCATCGGCGCGACCATGCACACCTGCGACGCGATCGCGAACTGCGCGAAGAGCAGGACGCTCGCGAGCAACGCCACGTGCCAGGCGGTTTTCAATCTCTTTGCCACGCAACCAGCTTCTGCCTTCCGTTCATCGACTACTTGACATGCGTCAATACCGTCACGCGCGCCGCGCACCACAAGCGTGCGATGAGCCCCTACGCAACGATGGATGCTTCCTGGCATTTGACGCTCACCATGTCCCGCAACGTGCTCTCCTCCGCGAGGAAGGCACGCACCGCCGCAGGGTCGAACTGCTTTCCGGCAAGCGCCTGGATTTCCGCCTTCGCCGCATCGAAGGAAAGACCCCTCCGGTAGGGGCGGTCGGACGTCATGGCGTCCAGAGTGTCGATCACCGCGAAGAGTCGCGACCATAGCGGGATCGCTTCTCCGGCGAGTCCGCGCGGATAGCCGGTGCCGTCGAAGCGCTCTTCGTGCGTCAGCACCATTTCCGCCGCGACGGTCATGGATGGCAGATGCGCGAGGATGGCATGGCCGATCTCCGGATGCCGGCGCATCTGCCGCCATTCGGCCTCGGACAGTGAACCGTTCTTCAGCAGGATGGCATCGGGAATGCCGATCTTGCCGATGTCGTGGAGCAGCGCGCCCCAGTAAACCTGGCGCAAGAGATCGGGATCGCGGGTAAAGCGCCGGGCGAGCACCAGCGTATGGCAGGCGACGCGCTTGGAGTGCTCGCCCGTCTCGTGCTCCCGGGCGTCCAATGCCGCGGCGAGCGCCTCGGCAAGCGCCGACTCGTTCAGTGGCGTTCGAACACCCATGCTCGGCCCGCGTCGAATGCCAGGACCTCGTAGGGCTTGTGCGGCTTGCCGTCCATGCCCGGTGCGCTCGCCGGCATGCCGGGTATGGTGAGGCCGATGACCTTGGACTTTTCCTTGAGCAGGCGGCGGACATCGCTTGCCGGCACGTGCCCTTCGATCACATAGCCGCCGACGAGCGCGGTATGGCACGAGACGAGGTCGTCGCGCACGCCGTAGCGGCGCTTGATCGCGTCCATGTCGTCCACCTTGCGGGACTCGACGCGAAAGCCATTCGCACGCATGTGCTTTTCCCACTCGCCGCAGCAGTCGCAGGCCGGGCCCTTGTAGTTGAGGATCACCTCTCGAGGCTGCGCGCGAGCCACCAGCGGCAGCGCGAGCGCGGCAGCCATTGCCTTGATGAAATTGCGTCGCGTATTCATGCACCGATGATCGCCGCGCGACGCTGTCGTCGATTGACTTACGTCAAGGCGTCAGCGCTGCTCCCGGTCCGGCGCCGGATCGCGCTGGATGTAGACCGCGGGCTCGGCGTCCTTCATCGCCTCGTGCGATTGCGGAGCACCGTGATGCGGGCCCGCAACCATCAGGAAGACCATCAGTACCATCATCGCGACCATCATGGTTATCTCCCGTTAGAGCTTGGTGCGTCTAAGCCGCAATGCATTCGTGACCACCGAAACGGAGCTCGCGGCCATCGCCACGCCGGCGAAGACGGGCGAGAGCAGCAAGCCGAACATGGGATAGAGCACGCCGGCGGCGATCGGGATGCCGAGCGCGTTGTAGCCGAAGGCGAAGGCCAGGTTCTGGCGGATATTGCGCATCGTGGCGCGCGACAGCGCTGCGGCGCGCGCGATGCCGCGCAGGTCGCCTTTGACGAGCGTCACGCCGGCGCTCTCCATGGCGATATCGGTGCCGGTGCCCATGGCGATGCCGACGTCGGCCTGCGCGAGCGCCGGTGCATCGTTGATGCCGTCGCCAGCCATGGCGACCTTGCGGCCTTCGCCTTGCAGCCGCTTCACATGGCCGGCCTTGTCCTGCGGCAGGACTTCGGCCAGCGCTTCGTCGATGCCGAGCTCGCGCGCGACGGCATCGGCCGTGCGGCGTGAATCGCCGGTCAGCATGACGACGCGCACGCCTTGCGCCTTGAGGAGCGCAATCGCCTCCGCCGTGTTCTCCTTGATCGGATCCGCGACGGCCGCCATGCCGGCGCCGCCGCCGGCGACGGAAAAGAAGACCACCGTCTTCGCTTGCGCGCGCCATTTGTCCGCTTGCGCGGCCCAACGCTGCGCATCCGGGATGAAGGCTGCGCTGCCGACGCGTACCTCGCGGCCATTCACATGCGCGGAGACGCCGAGCCCGTTTTCCGCATGGAAATGCTCGGCGGCGGCAAGGGTGATACCGCGCGCCTTCGCCGCCTCGACGATGGCGGTGGCGATCGGATGCTCGGAAGGCTGCTCGGCGGCGGCCACCAGCGCCAATGCTTCGCGCTCATCGATGCCTTCGGCGACGAAGTCCGTCATCGCCGGATGGCCGAGCGTCAGCGTGCCGGTCTTGTCGACGACCAGCGTGTCGATCTGGCGCATGCGCTCGACCGCCTCGGCATTGCGAAAGAGGATGCCATGCAGCGCGCCCTGCCCCATCGCCACGGTGATCGAGATCGGCGTCGCAAGGCCGACGGCACAGGGGCAGGCGATGATCAGCACGGCGACGGCGTTGAGGAGCGCGTAGGTGGCGCGCGGCTCGGGCCCGAGGAACCACCAGGCGAGCGCCGTGACCACCGCGATGGCGACGACGATCTGCACGAAGTAGGCGGCGATCAGGTCCGCAAGGCGCTGGATCGGCGCACGCGTGCGCTGCGCTTCGCCGACCATCTGAACGATGCGGGAAAGCAGCGTGTCGGAGCCGATGCGCTCCGCGCGGAAGACCAGAGAGCCGGCCTTGTTCACCGTGCCGGCCGTGACACGCGCGCCCGCGGCCTTGGCAACCGGGACCGGCTCGCCGGTGATCATCGATTCGTCGACGCGGCTCGAGCCTTCGAGGACTGCGCCGTCGACCGGGACTTTCTCGCCCGGCTTCACGCGCAGCCGGTCGCCGACCTGGACCTGCTCGAGCGGCACTTGCTGCTCGCTGCCGTCGCCGGCGATGCGCCATGCGAGATTCGGCGCGAGCTCGAGGAGCTGGCGGATCGCCTGGCTCGTCTTGCCCATGGCGCGCAATTGCAGCACGTCGCCGAGCATCACCAGCGTGACGATGACCGCCGCGGCCTCGAAGTACGTGCCGACGGCGCCGTCGTGCTCGCGGAATTCGCTCGGGAAGATTCCCGGCGCCAGCACCGCAGCGAGGCTGAAGAGATAGGCGAGCGCGACGCCGAGGCCGATGAGCGAATACATGTTGAGCGACCAGCCCGCGAGCGAGAGCCAGAACTTCTTCAGGATCGGCCAGCCGACCCAGAAGACGACCGGCGTGCCGAGCGCGAACTCCACCCAGCCGCGCTGGCGCGGCGCGAGGCCCAAGGGGTCGTGGATGCCCACCATCGGCGACATGGCGAGGAAGACGAGCGGAATCGAAAGCGCGATGCCGATCCACAATCGCTTCGTCAGGTCGCGCAGCTCGCTGTCGTCCGCATCGGCCGCGGCGGCGCCGATCGGCACGAGCGCCATGCCGCAGAGCGGACAGCTTCCGGGCCCGTCACGCACGATCTGCGGGTGCATCGGGCAGGTGTACTTGCCGCCGGACGCGACCGGCTTGGGCGCCGCCGCGCGCTCCGGCCTGCCGAGGTATTGCGCCGGGTCGGCCTTGAAGGCCTTCAGGCAGTGTGCCGAGCAGAAGTAGTACTTCTCGCCCTGGTATTCGACCTCGCCGGCGGCGCTCGCCGGATCGATCGTCATGCCGCACACCGGGTCTTTGCTGTGTTCCATGGAAGCCAGTCTGAACCTTCCCATCGTGGCAAGGTCAAGCGCCCACGGAAAACCTGCTACATCAGTCCTTTGCCAGGTCCTCGAGGATCGGGCATTCCGGCCGATGGTCGCCGTGGCAGTGCTCGGCAAGGTGCTCGAGCGTGTGCACCATGGATTCGAGCTCCGCGATCCTGCGCTTGAGATCGTCGACGTGGCGCGTGGCGATCTTCTTCACCGCCGAGCTGGAGCGCGCCTTGTTGTGCCACAAGCCGAGCAGCTCCTTGATCTCCTGCATCGAGAAGCCGAGCGCTCGCGCGCGCTTGATGAAGCGCAGGCGGTGGACGTCGTTCGGCCCGTAAACGCGATAGTTCGACCGCGTGCGCACGGCCCGCGGCAGCAGGCCGATGCTCTCGTAGTGGCGGATCATCTTCGGGGAAAGCGCCGAAGCCTGCGCCGCATCGCCGATATTCATTCGGTGACGATCACCTTGCCGACCATGCCGGCCTCGAAGTGGCCCGGCACCAGGCAGCCGTAGTAGAACTCGCCCGCCCTGGTGAACTGCCAGCCGATCTGCCCCGACTTGCCCGGCCTCACCTCGGCCGCATTCGGCTCGTGCTCGTCGTGCTCCATGTCCGGATGCTCCTTCATCATCGCCGCGTGCTGCTTGAGGTCCTCCATCGTGCCGAGCACCATCTCGTGGAGCACCTTGCCCTTGTTGGTGGGCACGAAGCGCACCACTTCGCCGCGCTTCACCGTGATCTGCGCCGGGATGAAGCGCATCTGGTCGTTCATCTCGACCTTGATCGTGCGCTTCGCCTTGCGCGGATCGGCCGCGCGGCCGAACGACGCTTCCTTGGCCACAGGGTGATGCTGGTGCTCGCCGGCAGCCCATGCATAGGGCGTCACGGCGATGAGGGCGGAAAAAAGAAGAATTTTCATGCGCGCGATTCTACGCGCGCAGCCCCGCCTACTCGTCCGCCTTGGCCGACGGCCGCACCTGCACCTGCTGCGCGTCCGCCGGCGCGGCACCTGCGTGTGGATCGATGAGCCGATGCGACGGGCCGAGGACCATGAAGAGGCACATCAGCACCATTACCGCTGCCATTGTCGTCTCCGGTTGGTCAGTGATCGGATGCCGGCTTATCGGGCGACTTGGCGCCGCAGCACCCGCCGCCGTGGCGGGCGCGGAGCAGCATGCCGCCGCAGGCAAGCAGCATCACCGCGAAGAAGATGAGGCAGAAGAGCGGAAAGATCCAGAAACCGCCCATGTGGGGGAACCAGGTGAAATCCATGATTTGCTCCTTATGGAAATTGAAAATGCAGGACTAGCCGCAGCAAGTCTTGCCGCTCGGCGTCGCGGTGCACTCCGGCAGGAGCGCCAGGGCGGCGTCGAGTGTCCTGCGGGCCGGAACTTGCCGGGTCTGATCTGCCAGACGCACCGCTTCCGAAATCTGCGCGTCGGTCAACCCGCTCTTTCTCGAGGCCGGGATGTGGTGCTCGACGCACGACACGCAATTACTGCCCATTGCGGCGCCCAGGGAGACGAGTGCCCGCTCGCGTGGCGAGAGTAAAGACATCGTTTGCTCCTTCGGCTATGCGGTTATGGTTTGCAGCGAAGCTTCCTGCTTCAGCTGCGCGATGATCTTGTCCGCCACCACGCGCGCCGCGGCCTTGCGCTCATCCTCGGGAACATCTTCCATGAGGAAAACGTCGGTGTACTTCTTGTAGAAG
>DATDCR010000362.1:0-5768 GCA_036524215.1 Burkholderiales bacterium | reverse complement strand
CACGATCGGCGGCGGCGGGTGGTAGCGGTTGTTGTACATCTCCTCGCGCACGCCGCGGCGCATCTCGAGTGCGTCGCGAAAACCGCGTGTGGTGAGGAGCGCGGTGCGGGCCGTGTTGCCCGTGAGCACCGCATTGGTGGTGACCGTCGTGCCGTGCACGATGAGCGCGGTGTCGCTCATCAGGCGCTCGAAGGGCACGGACGCCGTCGCAGCTAGCGCGGCGAGCCCGCTCATCACGGCAGCCGAAGGATCGGCCGGCGTCGACAGCTCCTTGTGCGCCCAGGCGCGGCCGCGCCCGTCCATCAGCAGGAAGTCGGTGAACGTTCCCCCGACGTCGATTCCGACCTTGAATGTCACCGCCGTGCATTTTCGCGCGGAACGCGCGAAATAGGCGTCAGATCATCAGGTACTTGGATTTCACTTCCTCGTTCGCCGCCAGCTCCGCCATGCTGCCCTGGAAGCGGATGTGCCCCTTCTCGATGACGTAGGCGCGGTCCGCGATGTCGGCGGCGAAATGCATGTTCTGCTCGGCGAACAGGATCGTGAGGCCGGTGCTCTTGAGATCCTTGATCTGGCGCGTGAGCTCCTGCACCACCACCGGCGCCACGCCCTCGACCGGCTCGTCGAGGAGCAGGAGCGACGGGTTCCCCATCAGGGTGCGCGCGATGGTGAGCATCTGCTGCTCGCCGCCCGACAGATAGCCGCCGAGGCGCCGCTCGAGCTGTTTGATCAGCGGAAACAGCGCATACACCCGCTCCATCGTCCACGTCCGGGCGCCGCTGCGGCCCGGCTTGACGGCGATCTCGAGGTTCTCGCGCACCGTGAGGTCCGGAAAGATCAGGCGCTCGTCCGGCACGAAGCCGACGCCGAGCCGCGCGATCTCGTACGGTTGCCGGCCGAGCAGCGATTCGCCGTTGAAGCGGATCGCGCCGCCTTTTCCGCGCGCGAGGCCCATGATGGTCTTCAGGGTCGTGGTCTTGCCGGCGCCGTTGCGCCCGAGCAGGCAGACCGACTCGCCCTCGTGCACCTCGAGCGACACGTCGAACAGGACGTGGCTCGTGCCGTAGTAGGTGTGGATGTTGCTGACGTCGAGGGCCGGCATCGCCGTTAGAGGTGGTGTTCGCCCAGGTACACGCGCTGCGCGGTCGCGTCGGCGCGCACCTTCTCGGGCGTGTCGTCGAGGATCACCTCGCCCCGGTGCAGCAGCGTCAGCCTGCGCGCGTGATTGAAGACGATGCCCATGTCGTGCTCGGTGAACAATACCGTCACGTTCAGCTCGCGATTCAGGCGATCGACGAGCGCCATCGTGCTGCGCGCCTCGTCGATCGACATGCCGGCCGTCGGCTCGTCGAGCAGCAAGAGCCGCGGCTTGCCGGCGAGCGCGATCGCAAGCTCGAGCCGCTTCTTGTCGCCTTGCGCGAGCGCGCCCGCGGCGAGGTCGCGCTTGCCCTCGAGCCCGCAGAGCGCGAGCACGCGCTCGGTCTCCTCCGCCCCCAGGCGGCGCCCGGAAGCGAAGAGCTGCAGCGTCACCCGCATCTGCGCCTGCACCGCCGCGCGCACGTTCTCGCACACCGTCATCTGCGTGAAGATGCTGCTCACCTGGAAGGCGCGCGAGATGCCGCGCCGCACGACCTTGTGCGGCGGCATGCCCGTGATGTCGTGACTGTCGAACACGACCTTGCCGCCGTCGGGCCGGTGGTAGCCCGTGAGCAGGTTCATGAAGGTGCTCTTGCCGGCGCCGTTCGGGCCGATGATGGCCGACTGCTCGCCCTCCTCCATCGCGTAGTTGATCGTCTTCGCGACATGCACGCCGCCGAAGTGCTTCTCCAGGTTGACGACCTGCAGGATGGTGCGGCTCATTGCCGGTCTCGCGCGGCGCGGATGCGCCGGTCGATCAGGCCGAGGATGCCGCCGGGCGCGAAGAGCACGATCAGCAGGATGATGATGCCGATGGTGAGCGGCCAGTACACCGTGTACATCTTCACCACCGCCTGCAGCATGGTGTAGATCACCGACCCGAGCATCGGCCCGATGAACGAGCCGCCGCCGCCGATCAGGGTCATGAACACGGCGATGCCGGATTCGCCCCAGCCGAGCAGCACCGGGTTCACGCTGCGCGAGAACGGCCCCCACAGCGCCCCGGCGAGCCCGGCGAAGGTGCCGGCGATGACGAAGTTGGCGAGCATGTGCGCGCGCACGCTGGTGCCGAGGAACGCCGCGCGGCGCTGGTTGTCGCGCAGCGTGCGCATGGCATAGCCGAACGGCGACTCGGTGATGCGCCACATGGCGGCGAGCGCGAGCACCACGATCGCCAGCGTGAAGAAGTAGAAGTTGGTCGGGTCCTGAAAGAAAGGCGGCGGCAGCAGCCCCTGGATGCCGTCGTCGCCCTTCGTGAAGCTGTACCACGAGAACACGATGTAGAACAAAAGCTCGCCGAAGGCGAGGGTGAGGATGGCGAAATAGATGCCGGTCAGCCGCACGCAGAAGAAGCCGACCACGATCGCCGCGAGCGCCGCCACCGGCGGGCCGACCACCAGCGAAAGCAGGAACGCGCCGACGCCGATCTGCCCGTCGGCATCCTTGAGCGCGGTGAAGAGCATCGCCGTCGCGTACGCGCCGACGCCGAAGAACGCCGCATGGCCGAACGAGATCTGGCCCATGTAGCCGTACAGCAGGTTGAAGCTCATCGCGAACAGGCCCAGGATCAGCACCTCGGTGCCGACGTGCGTCCAGAACTTGCCCGGCAGCCACGGCACCGCGATGGCGGCGAGCGCGAGGAGCAGCGCGACCGGGCCGGAGAGGCCGAAGCCGCCGTACAGGCGGGCGAGCGGGCCTTGGGAGCGCGGGGTCATGGCGTCAGTACCGCAGCTCGGTGCCGAAGAGGCCCCAGGGGCGCCAGATCAGCACCGCGATCACGATGAGGAAGATCATGGCGAGCGCGCCGTCGGGCCAGAACAGGATCGAGAACGCGTAGACCACGCCGACGATGATCGAGGCGACGAAGGTGCCGAGCATGCTGCCGAAGCCGCCGATCACCACCACGGCGAAGCACTGCACGATGATGTCGAGATCGACGCCCAGCGCCATCGGCAGCAGAGGCAGGAACACCCCCCCGGCGAGCGCGGCGAGCCCCACGCCGAGCGCGAAGACGAGCGCGTAGATCGTCGGGATCGGGATGCCGAGCGCGCTCACCATGTTGCGGCTGTACACCGCGGCACGCACGATCTTGCCCAGGCGCGTGCGGTGCAGGAACAGCCACAGCCCCGCCGCCACCGCGACGCCCGTGCCGATGATCACGAACTGATAGGGGTTCACCAGGGTGCCGAGCATCTCCACCGGCTGCACGCCGAGGTTGATGCGCCGGTTCTCCAGCCCCCAGATGAGCTTGATCATGTCGCCGAGGATCAGCACCAGCGCGAAGGTGAGCAGGAGCTGCTCGGGCAGCTCGCGCTCGTAGGTGTGGCGGATGAGCAGGCGCTCCAGCGCGAAGCCGAACAGCGCCATCAGCAGCACGGCGCCGGCGACCGCCGGCACGAGCAGCCACGGGCTGGCGCCGAACTGCTGGCTGAGGAAGGCAAAGATCGAGAACGTGACGTAGCCGCTCACCAGCCACAACGTCGCGTGCGCGAAGTTGAGGATGTTCATCACGCCGAAGATGAGCGACAGCCCCGCCGACAGCAGGAACAGCACCATCGCGCGCGACAGCCCGCTGAAGAGCTGCAGGGCGTACGGGGCGAAGTCGTCCATGCGCGGCTAGCCCCGCGCGGCGCGCATCAGGCGCGCTTCTTCTTCAGCTTCTCGACTTCCGCGCAGGTCGGCGTCCAGACGTCGTGGCCCTCGACCAGGATCATCGTGTCGGGTTTGTAGATCGGGAACGGGTAGTCCGGCGAATCCCACACCTCGCCGACGTAGGACGGCACGTCGAGCTGGTTCGAGCAGTCGCGGAAGGTGCGCTTGCCGCGCGCGGTGTCGATGGTCGCGCCCTTGAGCGCCTTGATGATCGCCTCGGTCTTCACCGAGCCCGCCTTCTTCGCGCCCTGCTCCAGGCCGCCGAGCGCGTCGTAATACATCACGGCCCAGTCGTCCGGATAGCCGTCGGGGCCGAACGCCGCGCGGTCGCGCTTGATGTAGGCCTGCATGATCGGCTCCTTGAGGTGCGCGAAGAACGGCGAGCGCGCGAGCCCGATGATGCCGCGCGGCAGCGTCTTTCTCTGCGCCTTGAGGTCGTTGACCGCGATCAGGCCGCCGGGGAACGGCACGCGCTTGAACAGGCCCATCTGGCCCGCCTGCTGCATGAAGGTCTCGGCATCCTTGCCCGCGACCGCGCCGAACATGAAGTCGGGCTTGGCCGCCATGATCGCGGTGATGTACGAGGTGAAGTCGGTCTCGCCGAGCTTGAACCACAGCTGGCGCGTCTCCTTGATCTGCGGCGCGATCTTGGCGAGCCCGCCGGTGAAGCCCTTGTGCGTGTCGCGGCCCCACTCGTAATCCTGGCCGAGCGACACGAAGGTCTTCCAGTTGTTCTTCTTCGCCATGCGCCCGACGGCAACCACCACCGCGCCCGACTGCATGTTGCTGTCGGGGCAGAACTGGTAGGTGTAGGGCGTGTAGTTCTCCTGCGTGATCTTCGAGCTGTTGGAGGTCGCGGAGAAGTGCAGCACCTTGTACTCGTGGATGATCTCCTGGATCGCGAGCGCGACCGCGCTCGAATAGGTGCCGAAGATCGCATCGACCTTGTCGTTCAGGATCAGCGACTTCGCCTCGCGCGCGCCGACGTCGGGCTTCGTTTCGTCGTCGCGGTAGACCATCTCGACCGGGTGCTTGCCGAGGAGCCCCCCGCGCTTGTTGAGCTCGGCGATGGCGCCCGGCAGACCCTTGATGGTGTGCGCCATGTAATTCGCCCCGGTGCCGGTCGAGGGCAGCAGCACGCCGATCTTGTACGGCGCGCCGGCCTGGGCGCTCACGAAGCGGGGCGTCAGGGTCAGCGCGCCGGCGGCGAGGCCGCCGAAGACGAAGTCGCGCCGGCTCAGCTCGAGACGGTCGATCAAAGCTTCCCACTTCCTTTCTTGTGCGCTCATTCCTGCCTCCTCTGATGGTCGGTTGCCGGGTATGCCAGGCCGCGCGGGCGCGGCGGGCAGGACGGCGTCGGGCCAATCTACGCCGGCGCCGCCGAACCATGTATTGATCCAGCGCAATTGACAGGCGGCAAGCGCCGGTTATAGAAACTGGCTAACCATAGCCAACAGGAGGGGACCATGAGTCGAAAGATCACCATTGCGCTTGTCGCCGCCGCAGCGCTCGGCGCGGCCGCCGCGCACGCGGAAGTCACGGTCGGGGTTACCCTCGGCGCCACCGGCCCGGGCGCCTCGCTCGGCATCCACTACAAGAACGCCTTCCAGCTGATGCCGAAGACCCTCGGCGGCCAGCCGGTGAAGTACATCATCCTCGAGGACGGGTCGGATGCGACCAACGCCGGCAAGAACGCGCGCAAGCTGATCAGCGAAGACAGCGTCGACGTGATCATGGGCTCGAACGGCGTGCCCTCCTCGCTGCAGATCGCGCAGGTGGCGACCGAGACGCAGACGCCGTACCTGTGCCTCACGCCGATCAACGTGAAGCCGGACCAATACAAGTGGACCTTCTCGGTGCCGCAGCCCACCGAGCTGATGATGAGCGCGGTGGCCGAGCACGCCAAGGCGAACGGCGTGAAGACCGTCGGCTTCATCGGCTTCTCGGATGCCTGGGGCGACCTGATGTACAAGGCGACC
>DATDCR010000361.1:0-2160 GCA_036524215.1 Burkholderiales bacterium | reverse complement strand
GCGACGGCATCTATCACCCCGGCGCGCCGACCATTGCCGCGGCCCATGCGCTGGGACTGGAAAAGAAGAATTTCCTCAGGTCGATCGCGGTCGGTTATGAAATCTCGACGCGCATCGGCGCCGCCATGGGTCGTGCGCATTACCGCTACTGGCATAACACCGGCACGATCGGCTGCTTCGGCGCATGTGCGTCGGCCGCAGAGGTTCTCCAGCTCGACAGGAAACAGTTTGCTCATGCGCTCGCGACCGTCGCCACTTTCTCGGCCGGATTGCAGCAGGCCTTCCGCATGGACTCGATGTCGAAGCCGCTGCATGCGGGGCATGCCGCCGAAGCCGGCGTGACGGCCGCGCTCGCGGCGCGCGAAGGCGTGATCGGGTCGCTGGACGTGCTCGAGGGCGAGGCGGGATTCGGCCGCGCCATGGGCGACAACCCGGACTGGGAAAAGGCGCTTGCCACGCTCGGAAGCGATTTCCACATCACGCGCATGACCTTCAAGAACCACGCCTGCTGCGGCCACACGTTCGCCGCGATCGACGGCGCCCTTGCGCTGAAGCAGCGCATGGGCGTGCGAGCCGAGGAGATCGAGAAGGTCGAGGTCGGTACCTACCGCGCGGGGGTCGAAGTGGCGCACTACAGCGCACCGCGCACGCCGGCCGAAGGACGCTTTTCGCTCAAGTATGTGGTCGCCACGGCACTCACGCACGGCAGTGTCCGCCTGGCCGCTTTCGAGCCGGAACGGCTGGGGAACGAGGCAACGCGCAACCTGATGCAAAAGATCGCGGTATCGGTCGATCCGGCTTTGGACGCGACTTTCCCGCGCCAGCGCGCCGCGCGCATCGCCATCACCGCGCGCGGCCGGCGCGAAGAGCTGCTGCAGCCGACGCGCAAGGGCGACCCCGACCTGCCGCTCACGGACGCCGAGCTGAACGACAAGTTCATGGAGCTCGCCTCGCCGGTGCTCGGACAGGGCCGCGCGCGCGAGCAGCTGGATCGCCTGTGGAAGCTGGAGTGCGTCTAGCGCAGGCGCTCTTCGCGCCGCGTACCGTCGCCCTCGTCGGTGCATCGGGCGACGCCAAGAAGAACACCGCCCGCCCGCAGCGCTACCTTCGCAAGCATGGCTATGGCGGCCGCATCGTCCCGGTCAACGCGACGCGCGACGAAGTGCTGGGCGAGCGCGCCTATCGCCGGCTCGCCGATATCCCGGGTGAAGTGGACCACGCCTTCATCATGGTCGAGGACGTCGAGCAGGCGCTGGAGGACTGTGCGCGCAAAGGCGTCCCCGTTGCGAGCATCTACAGCAACGGCTTTGCCGACGCCGGCCCGGCCGGCTTGGAACGTCAATCCAGGCTCGTAGAAAGCGCGAGAAGGCTGGGCATAAGACTGCTGGGCCCGAACAGCATGGGCGTGGTCAACCTGCCCGGGCGGCTCGCGCTGACCGTCAACGCGGTGCTCGAGATGGACGCGCCGCCGATTGGTCCGACGAGCCTCGTCTCGCAGAGCGGCACCATGCTCGGCACGCTGCTTTCGCGCGGCGCGGCTCGCGGGCTGGGCTATGCGAAGCTGGTCTCGGTCGGCAACGAAGCTGATCTGGGCGTGGGCGAGCTCGTCGAGCTCCTGGCCGAGGACCGCGAGACGAAGGTGATCGCGCTCTTCCTGGAAACGGTGCGCGATGCAGGCCGGCTCGCCGCAGCGGCGCGCAAGGCGCATGCCGCGGGCAAGCCGATCGTCGCCTACAAGCTCGGCCGCTCCAAGCTCGGCGAGGAGCTCGCGCGCTCGCATACGGGCGCGCTGGCCGGATCCGATGCCGCGCTCGATGCCTTCTTCCGGGATTGCGGCATCTTGCGCGTCGACATGCTGGAGACGCTGATCGAGATGCCGCCGCTCGTCCTCGGCAAAGAGCCGCCGCGGCTGGCGCGCGCGCCGCGCATTGCCGCGGTGACGACGACCGGCGGCGGCGCGGCGAGCGTGATCGACCGGCTCGGGCTGCGCGGGGTCGAGCTCGCATCGCTGCACGACCTGACGATGACCGCGACCAAGGATGCGTACGCGGCGACGCTCGAGCGCCTGCTCGACTCGCCCGACTGCGACGGCGTGCTGGCGGCGGTGGGCTCTTCGGCGCAGTTTCATCCGGAGCTGGCGGTCGAGCCCATCCTGCGCGC
>DATDCR010000360.1:0-7314 GCA_036524215.1 Burkholderiales bacterium | reverse complement strand
ATTCTTATCGCCACGCCGGCGAGTATGCGGGACGAATTCTCAAGGGTGAGAAGCCCGCCGACCTGCCGATCCTGCAGCCGACCAAGGTCGAGCTCGTGCTGAACCGCAAAGCCGCGAAGGCTCTTGGAATAAGCATTCCTGCCGAGTTCCTGGCCCGCGTGGATGAAGTCGTCGAGTGAAGCATGTGCGTCCGCTGCTCGCGGCGGGCGGCGGCTCGTGGGCCATGCGGCCGGCGCAGGAAAGCAACGCGGCGAAATAAGCAAAGAACGAAGGCGGCGGGCCCGAAAGAGTTAGGGCTCCGTCCCCGAATTGTTTATGCTTACGGGCTATCGATCTAGGAGGATTGATGGCTGCTTCAGTGAAGATCCGTATTGCCCCGAACAATCCCGTGTTCGACCTGCCGGTGATCGTCGGCATCGAGGCGGGGCTGTTCGAAAGCGCCGGGCTCGATGTGAGCTTCTCCGGCACCTATGCAGACCGCGAGCGCGACACCGCCGACAAGCCGGTGCTGCAGCGGCTGAAGGAAGAGATGTTCGAATGCGGCTCGGCCGACAGCTATAACGTCTGCGAGTGGGCGAGCATCGACCGCCTCGAGAAGGGCCGGCGCGGCGGCAAGCTCGCGGCGCTGCGCGCGGCGGTGGCGGCGCAGGCGATCGTCAGCTTCGACGACAAGCTGCAGACGCCGCGCGACATGTCCGACGTGCCGGTCGTGGTGCAGGAGTGGACCGGCTCGCACTACACGACCATCCAGATGCTCGAGAGCGCGGTCGGCCGCGAGCACGTCAATATCCAGCAGGGCGGCTTGCCGCAGAAGCGCTGGCAAGGCCTGAAGGACGGCAGCTATCGCGCCATCACCATCATGGAGCCTTTCATCAGCCTCGCGCTGAAGGAAGGCGCGCACCTCATCGCGGCGTCCTTCTACCGCGGCGGCGAGGTGGTGGCGGCGGACCTCTCGCCGGAGCAGCGCAAGGCCTACTACGACGCCGAGAACCAGGCGGTCGACCTCATCAACGCCGACTTCTACAAGTACGCGCATCATGTGGTCGCGCACGCGAAAGGCGCGCTGCAGCCGAAAGAGCTGCTGCGCGCATTCGTGCATTACAAGCACGTCGACTATTACGACCCGGCGCTCTTCAACCGTGCCTATGACTGGATGAAGGCGCGCGGCATGACCGAGGGACAGAGCCAGCACGCCGCGCTCGTCGTCGGCTGATGCTGCGCGTTCTCATAGGGGCAGTAGTGCTCGGCGCGCTGCCGGCGGCCTTCGCGCAGGGCACTTATCCGTCGGGGCCGATCAGCCTCATCATCCCGCTCGCCGCGGGCGATGCGACCGATATCGCCGGGCGCGCCATCGGCGATGCGCTGGCGCGCGAGCTCAAGGTGCCGGTGATCGCGGTCAACAAGCCCGGCGCCGGCGGCGCGCTCGGCACCGACGCGATCGTGAAGGCGTCGAAGGACGGCCACACGATCGGCGTGCCGAACAACGCGGCGCTCGTGTTCCGCGAGGTCGTCGACCCCTCCACGGTCAACTACGAGGCGCTGAAGGACCTGACGCCGCTCGGCCTGGCGATGCGCTCGCCGAGCATCCTGGTGGTGGGCAGCAAGCAGCCTTTCCACAGCTTCCGGGAGATGGTGGACTACGGCAAGAAGAACCCGGGCAAGGTGCGCATCGGCACGGCGGGCATCGGCTCGGTGGGCGACTTCTGCGTGCAGACGATCAATTCGCTCACCGGCGCCGGCCTGACGATGGTGCCCTACAAGGGGGCCGCGCCGGCGGTGACCGACATGCGCGGCGGGCAGATCGAGGGCGTGATCCTCGCGCTCGGCGCCATGCGGCCGCTGATCTCGAACGGAACGGTTCGCGGGCTGCTGATTTCGAGCAAATGGGACGACCTGCCCGACGTGCCGACGCTGCAGGAGGTCGGCTACTCGCAGCCGCTGTTCGGCATCTGGACCGGCTTCTTCGGGCCGGCGGGGCTTCCGTCCGAGGTGACCAACGTCCTCGTTCCGGCGCTCGAGCGCGCGGTGCGCTCGCCGGAAATCGCGGCGCGTCTCAAGACCTTCGGTATCGTGGCCGATTGGGCGCCGCCGGAAAAGATGGTCGCCGAGATGCGCGAGGAGCAGCAGCGCGTGCGTGAAATAGCAAAGGCCGCCGGACTGATCCAGCGCTAACATCCCCCCGTCGCGCCAACCAAAAAGGGGGGAATCGTGCGCACACGCGTTGCCATTGCCGTTGCAGTTTCCGCCGCCGGCTGCGCTGCGCCGGCGCCACAGCCGGTCGATACCACGCCGGAGAATCCGACCGCCGTCTTCGAGACCGTCATCTCCTCCACCGGGATCGGCGGCATGTTCCCGTTCGAGACCACCGACAAGCATTACGTGCGCGCCGACATGCGGCGCGACGATCGCTCGACCAAGGGCACCGGAACATTCAGCGGCTTCCTCGTCACGCGCCTTGCCGGCCCCGGCGACACGACGATCGCGCGGCTTGACCGCAAGGTGCTGTGGGCGCTGAACAACGGCCGCAAGGAATACACCGAGTGTCCGGTGCAGGGCTGCCCGGTGCCGCCGAGGGAAGAGAAGGCGGCGAAGCCGGAGGACAGGCGCGAGGAGCCGAAGCAGAAGACCGAGGAAGGCTGCGTCACGCGCATCGCCAACACGAACTTCGAGGTGAAGCCCACCGGCCAGAAGCGCGAGCTGAACGGCTTCAATGCGGACCAGTACCAGGCCACGTGGGTGGTGCTGATGCAGGACAAGGAAATGCGAAGCTCGATGAGCACGGTGAAGTTCGATATCTGGACCACGCCGGTGAGCGCGCAGATGCGCCAGGCGTTCGATACGGAAGCCGCTTTCGGGCGCGCCTACGCGGCCAACGTGCGCACCGCGAGCGCGGCGAAGGCCGCCGAGCGGGCGGTGGTGCCGCCGGAAATGATGTCCATGATGACCGGCTATCTCGGCAGCCTGAGCGACGCGGATCGCGCCAAATTCACCCGCGCCGTGAGCGAGCTGCAGAAGATCAAGGGCCACCCGGTGTCGACGAAGGTCGAGTGGTTCCTCGAGGGCAACGCGTGCGGCGCGAAAGAGGAGCAGGCAAAACCCGCCGCCTCGTCGACGCCGAGCTTGAGCATGGGGAGCCTGATCTCAGGCTTGAGCGGCATGATGGCGAAGAAGGAGGAGCCGGCGGGGCCGAAGCCGCTGATGTCCTTCAGCGTCGAAGTGAAGCAGCTCGGCGTGCAGCCGCTGCGCGACAGCGTATTTCTCGTGCCGGCGAGCTACAAGCTGATCAGCAAGGCCAACTAGCGCTTGATGCGCACGGCGGTCACGGCTTCGACGTGGCCGCTGTTGCCGGTGGTGGCGGCCTTGATGCCGTTGCGCACGTCGGTGACGTCGATGCCGTTGAGCGCGTTCAGCTTGTTGCCGAGCGCCTGCAGCGGGCCGAGCACGTCCTCGGTCTCGGCCACCTCGCGGGTGTGCGGCTGGCCGCCGGTCAGCTTGTAGACCACCACGCCGCCCTTGATGAGCAGCAGGCCGGTGAAGCGCCAGCCGTCGGTCTGTGTCACGCGGCGCATCTTCAGCATGTCGAACACCGCGTTGCCGTTGCGCCGCTTCTGCGACGCGGTGTGATTCACCTCCCAGCCGACGCACTGGCTGTCCGCCTGCAGGCACTCGCGCACGCCTTCGTCGAGGTCGGCGAGCGAGACCGACTGGTTGACGACGAAGCGCTGCATGACCTCGAAGCGCGGCAGCCGCGTGATGTTCGGATTGGTCTTCGGGTCGAGGTGGAGCGCGGCGAGCTGCGCGACGGTGGTGCTGCCGGGAACGATCTGGTCGAACGTCTGCTGGGCCTGCGAGAAGCTCTGCCACGCCGTGCTGCCGCTGTCGCTCGCTTCTTTCGATTTGGGCAGGATCGAAGAACAGCCCGCCGCCATCAGCGAAAGCGAAACCAGCAGCGCGGGCGTGCAGCTCTTCACAGCCAGCACGGTACCGGTTCGGGGCTTTGTAAGCGATGCTCCGGTCAGCAAGGGTGGCTGTAGCGGGGCTGCGACAGCCGTCGAGGGCCGAGGCGTCGCTGCTGGCAGACGCCGGGAGCTTCTACAATGAGCCGCACCTACCAACGAGGAGGATTCATGCGCATCAGCGGGAAAGTAGCGGGCATCCTGGCGTCGTTCTTGTTTGCCGCGCTGGCGGGGGCGCAGACCTACCCGGCGAAGCCGGTCAAGGTGATCGTGCCCTGGCCGCCGGGGCAGGCGACCGACATCGCGGCGCGGCTCATGGCCCAGAAGCTCCAGGAAGCGCTCGGCCAGCCGTTCGTGGTCGAGAACAAGCCCGGCGCCGGCGGCGCGATCGGCACCGATGCCGCGGCGAAGAGCGCGGCCGACGGCTACACGCTGCTCGCCGCCTCGAGCGGCCCGGTGTCGATCATGCCTTCGCTGCAGAAGATCCCGTACGACCCGGTCAAGGACCTGGTGCTGCTCGGCGTCGTGGCGCAGAACGGCTACGTGCTCGTCACGAGCCCGTCGTTCCCGGCGAGCAACACGCGCGAATTCATCGCCGAGGTGAAGGCGCACCCGGACAAGTACACCTTCGCGTCCTCCGGCACCGGCGCCACCGCGCACCTCTTCGGCGAGCTTTTCAACTACACCGCCGGGCTCAAGGCGCGCCACGTGCCTTACAAGGGCACCGCGCCGGCCATCACCGACGTGATCAACGGCCAGGTGACCTACATGATGGAGACCGTGGCCGCGACGCAGACGCAGGTGAAGGCCGGCCGGCTGAAGGCCTTCGCCATCTCCACGCTGCATCGCAGCGCCGCGCTGCCGGACGTGCCGACGGTGGCCGAGTCGACCGACATGAAGGACTTCGACGCCGCCGCGTGGATCGGCTATGCCACGGCGACGGGCACGCCGCAGCCGGTCGTGCAGCGCCTGTCCGGCGAGATGCAGAAGATCATGGCGTCGAAGGAAATGAGGGATCGCCTGCTTAACCTCGGCCTCGACCCGGCGAACATCGCGCCGGGCGAGCTGCCCGCGTTCCTGCAGAGAGAGCAGGAGCGCTACGCGCAGATCGTCAAGGCCGCGAACGTGCGGATCGAATAGCTTCTTCCAGCAGCTCGAGCGCGCGGCGCGCGAAGGCCCACATGTTGGCTTCGCGCTCCGCGCTGCCGGTCTCGAGCGTGATTGCCTTCTCGAGCGGTCCGCTCACCGCAAGACAGGCATGGCCGGCGGCGTCGCCGTAGCGGTTTCCCGTCGGGCCGGTCGCGCCGGTCTCGCTTAGCGCCCACGTCGCGCCCATCTTCTCGCGCATGCGGCGCGCGACGAGCAGCGCATAGGCCTCGGTCGCGGCGCGCATGCCCGCCATCTCTTCCTTCGCGATCGACATCAGCGCGGCGCGCGCCTTCGGCGTGTACACCACCGTGCCGCCGAGGTAGTACGCCGACGCACCGGGCACCGCGACCAGCGCGGCGCTGATCAGGCCGGCGGCGGAAGACTCGGCGACCGCGACGGTCTCGTTGCGCTCCTTGAGGAGCTGGCCGACCGCGGCGCCGAGCGCCGTCAGATCAGGTGCTCGATGATCCATCGGGCGCCGTAGGAAACGAAGAAGGCGATCGTCGAGGCGATCAGGCTGGCGATCATGCGGCAAGCGCGCGCTTGTTAGTAGCGTCCGCGGTTTCAAGCTCGGCAACGATCTCTTCCGCCAGGAAGCCGCCGGACTGGTGGCGCCAGAGCTTCTCGTAATGGCCGCCGAGGCGCAGGAGCTCCGCGTGCGTGCCCTGCTCGACGATGCGCCCGGCCTCGAGCACGATCAGGCGGTCCATGCGCGCGATGGTCGAGAGGCGATGCGCGATGGCGATGACGGTCTTGCCTTCCATCAGGTCGAGCAGCTCCTCCTGGATGGCGAGCTCGACTTCGCTGTCGAGCGCGGAGGTGGCTTCGTCGAGCACGAGGATCGGCGCGTCCTTCAGGATCACGCGGGCGAGGGCGATCCGTTGCCGCTGGCCGCCCGAGAGCTTCACGCCGCGCTCGCCGACGTGCGCCGCATAGCCGGTCTGGCCTCTCCAATCCCTGAGCGTGCGGATGAAACCGTCGGCCTGCGCCTTCCGGGCGGCTTCGACCACCTGCGCGTCGGTAGCCGATGGACGGCCGTAGCGGATGTTGGCGGCGATCGAGCGGTGAAGGAGCGAGGTGTCCTGCGTCACCATGCCGATCGCGGCGCGCAGGCTTTCCTGCGTCACCTCGCCGATGTCCTGCCCGTCGATGAGGATGCGGCCGCGCTCGACGTCGTAGAAGCGCAGCAGCAGGTTGACCAGCGTCGACTTGCCGGCGCCCGAGCGGCCCACCACGCCCAGCTTTTCCCCGGAATGGATGCGCAAGTTCAAGTCGCCCAGCACCGGCGGCGCATCCTGCCGCCCATAGCCGAAGGTGACGTTCTCGAGCCGCACCTCCCCGCGCGTCACCTCGAGCGGCCGCGCCTTCGGGCGGTCGGCTCCGGTGTGCGGCACGGCGATGGTCTGCATTCCCTCCTGCACCACGCCGATGTTCTCGAAGATGCCGGTCACTTCCCAGCTCACCCAGCCGGAGACGTTCGCCACCTGCCAGGCGAGCGGCAGCGCGGTGGCGACGATGCCGGCGCCGACCTGGCCGTGCGCCCACAGCCAGATGCCGATGGCGGCCGTGCCGACGAGAAGGAGCGCATTCATCACCGTGAGCGAGAAATGGAACTGCGTGATGAGGCGCATGTGGCGGCCCATCGCCGCCTGGTGCTCGTCGATGCTTTCCCGGACATAGGCATCCTCGTCCGCCAGGCGCGCAAACAGCTTCACGGTCAGGATGTTGGTGTAGCTGTCGACCACGCGCGCCATCACGAGCGAGCGCACCTCGGAGCTCGCCTTGGCGAGGTCGCGCATGCGAGGGACGAAATAGCGCAGGAAAATCAAATAGGAAAAAAACCAGACGGCGATGGGTAGCGCGAGCCGCCAGTCGGCGAGCGCCATCAGGCCCCAGGCGCTCGCGCCGTAGACCCCGATGTAGAACACGGCGCGGATGCTCGCCATCGTGCTCTCGCGCAGCGCATGCGCGGTGGTCATCACGCGGTTGGCGATGCGGCCGGCGAAGTCGTTCTGGAAGAACGGCCAGCTCTGCCGGATCACGTGCCAGTGGCTCTGCCAGCGGATGAGCGAAGTGGCGCCCGGGATGAGCGCGTTGTGGCGGATCGCGACGTCGACGAGGAGCACGAGCGGCCGCGCGACCAGGACGAGCGCCACCATGCCGGCGAGGAGCGGCCATTCGCGCTCGAGCGCGGCCATGCGGTCGGTCG
>DATDCR010000359.1:0-18472 GCA_036524215.1 Burkholderiales bacterium | reverse complement strand
GCCGGCACGCTCAGCGAGGAGCAGATCAAGGACCTGACGGCGCTCCTGCTGGATCCTGCCTCACCGGTCAACCAGTAACTTGCAGCGCCGCGAATTCCTGCGCCTCCTTGCGCTCGCCGCGGCGGCGGGGGCAACGTTGCGGCCGGGAACGAGCGCGGCGCAGGCGGCGCGCGACCTTTACGACGCGCCGCCGTTCGGCAACGTCTCCCTGCTGCACATCACCGATACGCACGCGCAGCTCCTGCCGCTCTATTACCGCGAGCCGGCAGTCAACATCGGCGTCGGCCCCGCCGCCGGCAAGCCGCCGCATCTCGTCGGCGAAACGTTTCTCAAATCGTTCGGAATAAACCCGGGTAGCCGAGCGGCCCATGCGTTCACTTACCTGGATTTCGAGCAGGCGGCGCGGCGCTACGGCAAGGTGGGCGGCTTCGCACACATCGCGACGCTCGTGAAGCGCCTGCGCGCCTCGCGGCCCAATGCCGTGCTCCTCGACGGCGGCGACAGCTGGCAAGGCTCCGCCACGGCGCTTTGGACGAAGGGCGCCGACATGATCGGCGCGCAGAAGCAGCTCGGCGTGCAGTTCATGACGGCGCACTGGGAGTTCACGTACGGGGCGGAGCGCGTGAAGCACGTTGTGGAGAACGAGCTCGCGCCGATCGAGTTCCTCGCCCAGAACGTGAAGACGAGCGACTTCGAAGATCCGGTCTTCTCTCCCTACAGCCTGCGCACGATCAATGGCATCGCCGTCGCGATCATCGGCCAGGCGTTCCCCTATACGCCGATCGCACATCCACGCCATCTCTTCCCGGAGTGGGAATTCGGCATCCTGCGCCAGCGCCTGCAGCGGCTGGTGGAGCAGACGCGCGCCAAAGGCGCGCAGGTCGTGATTCTCCTTTCGCACAATGGCATGGACGTCGATCTCAAGCTCGCCGGCCAGGTGCGCGGCATCGACGCCATCCTCGGCGGGCACACGCACGACGGCGTGCCGGCGCCGATCAAGGTCGGCGACACGCTCGTCACAAATGCGGGCTGCAACGGCAAGTTCGTCGCCGTGCTCGACCTCGAGGTCAAAGGCAGACGCATCGCCGGCTACCGCTACAAGCTTCTTCCCGTGTTCGCGGATCTGCTCCCCGCCGACGAAAGCATGCTCGCCTATATCGAGCGGGTGCGCGCGCCGTTCGCGGAAAAGCTGCGCGAGCCGCTCGCCATCACCGAGGGACTGCTTTACCGGCGCGGCAACTTCAACGGCAGCTGGGACCAGCTGATCCTCGATGCGCTGATGCATGAGAAGGGCGCGCCGGTCGCCTTTTCCCCGGGGTTCCGCTGGGGAACCACGCTGCTGCCCGGCGAGGCCATCCTGCGCGAGCAGCTGATGGACCAGACAGCGATTACCTATCCGTACGTCACGGTCAACGAGTTCACCGGCAGTCAGATCAAGGCGATCCTCGAGGACATCTGCGACAACCTCTTCAATCCGGACCCTTATCGCCAGCAAGGCGGCGACATGGTACGCGTCGGCGGCATGACTTACGCATGCGCGCCGCACGAGAGGATCGGCAGCCGCATCTCCGATATGCGGCTCGACGGCAAGCCGATCGAAGCCGACAGACGTTACAAAGTGGCCGGCTGGGCGCCGATGGCGGAAGGCGCGGGCGGCGAGCCGGTGTGGGACGTCGTCGAGCGCTATCTGAAGGATCGCAAGGCCATCCCGGCGCGCGCGCCGAACGTGCCGCGCTTGACCTGAGCTACGGTTCCTCGCGCTTCGGGCAGCCGACCGGCCGGCTCGGCGGCGTGAGCGGGCAGCGGTTCACTTCGTCGGCGCTGCGCTGGAGAAAGCAGGTGAGCGTGCTCGACGCCGCGGCGAGCGACCAGAAAAGGAAGAAGGCGATCGAGTAGGCCATCATCCGTCCGACGTCGAAGTCGGACGGATCGACCAGCAGGAAGAACACCACTTCGGCCGCGGCGGCGGCAAGGAAGGCCGGCCAGAGGATCACCATCGCTTTCTTCATGACAGCTCCTTCGCGATGCGCCAGGTGCCGCGCGGATCTTCGATCACGACGCGCCAGTGCCCGGGCACCAGCTTGTCGAGCTCGGCTTCGTAGGTGCCGGGCGCGATCGGCGCGAGGCGCAGCCGCAGGTCGTGCCCGGCCCGCGTGGCATGCGCGAGCTGGACGAACAGCGCCTCGGGCGCCTCGCCTTTCAGCTCGATGCGAATCCTGCCGGCTTGCAGGACGATATCGGCCGAGATGCCCAGGCGCTGCGCCGTTTCTTCCCGCGCCATGCGCTTGTTGATCGCCATTCCCTGCCTGTAGTAATCGTCGGCGACGAGGCCGTCGGCGCTCTCGATGGCGAGCCACAGCGTGGCGAGGCCGGCGACGATGACCGCGGCCGGCCCGGCGATCAGCAGCCAGGGCCACAGATGACGGTACCAGGGCTCGTTCATCGGACGATGAACACCGAGCTTTCGCGCACTTCGACCCCTTCCGCGCCCGCTTCTTTGCCCAAGGCGCGCAGGCGGAACTCGATGCGGTGCGAGCCCTGCGGCGAGCCCTCGGGCACACGCACTTTCACCGGCACCATGCGGCTGGTGGCGGGGCCGACGCCGATGGTGGCATCGCCCCAGAGCTGGATGCCGGGCAGGCCCGACACGCTGAGCTCGAAAGCACGCGCCTGCTCGGCGGTGTTCATCACCTGCAGCCGGTAGAGGTTCTCGATCTGCCCGCCGTCGACCTCGCGCGCGATGGCGGCCCGATCGCGGATCACGTCGAGCTTGAGCGGCATGCGCACGTAAAGCGTTCCCACCATCGCGGCGGTAACGACGAGCAGGAGGACCGAGTACGCCGCCACGCGCGTGCGGAAGAAGCGCGTTTTCTCGCCGCCCATCGCGTGCGTGGTGGAGTAGCGGATCAGCCCGCGCGCGCGGCCGAGCTTGTCCATCACCTGGTTGCAGCCGTCGATGCACGCCGCGCAGCTGATGCACTCGTATTGCAGGCCATCGCGGATGTCGATGCCGGTCGGGCAGGCCTGCACGCAGATGCCGCAGTCGACGCAGTCGCCGTGGCTCTTGCCCTTCCCCCTCGGCTCCCCACGCCCGGCGTCGTAGGTGATGATCAGCGTGTCCTTGTCGAACATCGCGCTCTGGAAGCGCGCGTACGGGCACATGTACGTGCACACCTGCTCGCGCATCCAGCCCGCGTTTCCGTACGTGGCGAAGCCGTAGAAGAAGATCCAGAACGTCTCCCAGGGGCCCGTCGAGAAGGAGAGCACCTCGCTCCAGAGCTCGTGGATCGGCGTCACGTAGCCGACGAAGGTGAAGCCGGTCCAGAAGGCGAACGCGATCCACAGCGCGTGCTTGGCGGCCTTTCTGGGGATCTTCTTCGAGGCGGGAAGGGTGTCCAGCCTGATGCGCGCGTTGCGGTCGCCCTCCACGACGCGCTCGATCCACATGAAGATCTCGGTGTAGACGGTCTGCGGACAGGCGTAGCCGCACCAGATCCGTCCGGCCACGGCGGTGAAGAGGAAGAGCGAAAGCGCCGCGATGATCAGCAGCACGGCCAGGTAGATCACGTCCTGCGGCCAGAACACCAGGCCGAAGAGGTAGAACTTGCGGTGCACGATGTCGAACAGCACCGCCTGGCGGTCGTTCCACGGCAGCCAGGGCAGCCCGTAGTAGATGAGCTGCGTGAGCCACACCGCCGCCCAGCGCAGCCAGGCAAAGCGGCCGGTCACCGCGCGCGGATAGATCTTGCGCCGCACTTCGTAAAGGCTGAGCTCCTGCGGCGTGCTCACCGGCGAGAGCTTGCGCAGCGGCGCGATCATGGCGCCATCCGCCGCCACACCGGGTGCCCGGCGAGCGAATGGACCAGCACGGCGCCGACGTGGATCGCGACATAGGCGATCGCGACCGGCGGTCCGCCTTCGTGCAGCTCCTTCACCGTGTGCAGCCAGCCCGTCGCCCGCGTGCCCGGCTCGAGGTAGAACCACATCAGCGTCCCGCTGGCGGCCATCCAGAAGAAGGCCGCGAGGCCGATGGCCTGGATCAGGCCCGCAAGGCCCTGGTGCTCTTCGCGCACGGGCAGCCGCAGCGCAAGCAGGCTTCTCAGATCCTGCAACACCATGACAAGACGATGAAGCGTGAACGGCACCCACTGGCAGAAGCGCACCGCGGGGGGCCCGGCGAATCCCCAGACGATGCGCAGGGCGAGCGCGATCGCCATGCCGAGGCCGATCCAGCGGTGGATGTCGAAGCCCTTGTGCGCGGCGCGCCGGTAGTCGTCCGCGAACTGGCCGGAGATGAGCGCCGCGATGCCGAAGAGCGCAAGCAGCAAATGAATGTGACGCGTGCCCGCGTCGTAGGGCGAAACCGCGTCCATCAGATCACTTCGTGTGCGGGATCACCGCGCCGGCGTGCGAGAGCGAGTACACGTACGCGGTGAGGAGGTGGATCTGGGCGGGGCTGAGCTTGTCCTTGTGCGCCGGCATCTGGTCGACGCGGCCCTTGGTGATCGTCTGGATGATCGTTTCCTCGCTGCCGCCATGCAGCCAGACCTTGTCCGTAAGATCGGGCGCGCCCATCGCGGGGTTGCCCTTCGCTTCGGCGCCGTGGCAGGCGGTGCAGTTCTTCGCGAAATCGTCCTTGCCCTGCGCGGCGCGGATGCTGTCGTGCGTAAGGCCGGAAAGCGAGCGCACATAGTGCGCGACGTTCTTGATGCGCTCTTCGCCGAGCGCCGTTCCCCAGGCCGGCATCATCCCCATGCGGCCTTCCGTGATCGAGGTCTTGATCGCCTCCGGCGTGCCGCCCCACAGCCAGTCGATGTCGGTGAGGTTGGGAAAGCCTTTCGACCCTCCCGCATCCGACGCGTGGCATTGCGCGCAGCTGTTGAGGAACAATTTCTGGCCCACGGCGAGCGCTTCCGGATTCTTCGCCAGCGCCTCGACGTCCGCGGCGACGAATTTCTCGTACAGCGGGCCGAACTGCTTCTGCGCCACGGCCGTCTCGCTCTGCAGCTGCGATACCTGCGACCAGCCGAGCGTGCCCTTCCAGCTGCCGAGTCCCGGATACAGGATCAGGTAGACGACGGCGAAGATCACCGTGATGTAGAACAGCCACGACCACCAGCGCGGCAGCGGGTTGTTGTACTCCTCGAGGTCCTCGTCCCACTTGTGACCTGTCGTTGCGGTTTTTCCATCCGCTTCGACCTGGGCGGGCCGCTTCACGCTTTGCGCCTTCAGGAACACGGCGCAGCCGACCACCGACACCACCGTCACCACGGCGATGAACACGTCCCAGAAGCCGGAGGTGAACTCGCTCATCGTTCTTCCTCGTCGAGCACCGCGCGGCGCTCCCAGAGCGACTTGCGGCTGGGCGCATAGGCCCACCAGACGATGCCGAGAAAGGCGGAGAAGGCCGCCACGGTCATGACGCTGTGCAGGAGCTCGATCACTTGGTCCCCGCCAGCTGTCCGCGCTTGTTGGCGGTGCCGAGCACCTGCAGGTAGGCGACCAGTGCCTCCATCTCGGTCTTGCCGCTCACCTGGCTCTTCGCCGCGCTGATTTCGGCATCGGTATAAGGCACGCCGACGATGCGCAGCGCGCGCATCTTCGCTTCGATGTCTTCGGCGTTGGCCGCATTCCGGGCGAGCCATGGATAGGCCGGCATGTTCGATTCGGGCACCACGCTGCGCGGATTCGCGAGGTGCAAGCCGTGCCAGTCGTCCGAATACTTGCCGCCGACGCGGTGCAGGTCGGGGCCGGTGCGCTTCGAGCCCCACTGGAAGGGATGGTCGTAGACGAATTCGCCCGCGACCGAGTACGGGCCGTAGCGCTCGACCTCGGCGCGGAACGGCCGCACCATCTGCGAATGGCAGTTGTAGCAGCCCTCGCGGATGTAGATGTCGCGACCCGTGAGCTGCAGCGGCGAATAGGGCTTGAGGCCGGCGATCGGCTCGGTGACCGACTTCTGGAAGGTGAGCGGGACGATCTCCACCAGGCCGCCGACAGCGACGACCAGGATGACGAGGAGGATGAGGAGCGCCTCGTTGCGCTCGAGCATGTCGTGGGTGAGCTTCATGCCGCCTTTGCCAAATGCGCTGGCAGCGGTATCGCCGCCTCCTGCGGTTGCGAGGCGGAAACGGTCTTGAAGACGTTCCAGCCCATGATCAGCATGCCGGCAAGGTAGAGCAGGCCGCCGAGCAGGCGGATCGCATAGAACGGATAGGTCGCCTTGACGCTCTCGACGAACGTATAGGTGAGCGCGCCGTCGTCTCCGACCGCCCTCCACATCAATCCCTGCATCACGCCCGCGATCCACATGGCCGTGATGTAGAGCACCACGCCGATGGTGGCGACCCAGAAGTGCAGGTTGATGGCGCGCACGCTGTACATCTCGACGCGGCCGAAGAGGCGCGGAATGAGGTAGTAGAGCGAGCCCATGGTGATGAAGCCGACCCAGCCGAGCGCGCCGCTATGCACGTGGCCGATGGTCCAGTCGGTGTAGTGCGAGAGCGCGTTGACAGTCTTGATCGACATCATCGGCCCCTCGAAGGTCGACATGCCGTAGAAGGAGAGCGAGACGATGAGGAACTTGAGGATCGGGTCGTCGCGCAGCTTGTTCCACGCACCCGACAGCGTCATGATGCCGTTGATCATCCCGCCCCACGACGGCGCGAGGAGGATGAGCGAGAACACCATGCCGAGCGACTGCGTCCAGTCCGGCAGCGCCGTGTAGTGCAGGTGGTGCGGGCCGGCCCACATGTAGGTGAAGATCAGCGCCCAGAAGTGCACCACCGAGAGGCGGTACGAGTAGATCGGCCGCCCGGCCTGCTTCGGGATGAAGTAGTACATCATGCCGAGGAAGCCGGCGGTGAGGAAGAAGCCGACCGCGTTGTGCCCGTACCACCACTGCACCATCGCGTCCTGCGTCCCGGCGTAGACGGAGTACGACTTCCACAAGGTCACCGGAATCGCCGCGCTGTTGACGATATGCAGCAGCGCCACGGCGAGGATGAAGCCGCCGAAGAACCAGTTGGCGACATAGATGTGCTCCACCTTGCGCCTGGCGAGCGTGCCGAAGAACACCACCGCGTAGACCACCCAGACGGCCGCGATCAGGAGGTCGATCGGCCACTCGAGCTCGGCGTACTCCTTGGAGGTGCTGATGCCGAGCGGCAGCGTGATCGCGGCGAGCACGATGACCGCCTGCCAGCCCCAGAAGGTGAAGGCGGCGAGCCTGTCCCCGAAGAGGCGCGCGTGCGAGGTGCGCTGCACGCAGTAGTAGGAAGTGGCGAACAGGGCGCAGCCGCCGAAGGCGAAGATCACGGCGTTGGTATGCAGCGGGCGCAGCCTGCCGTAGGAGAGCCAGGGCAGGCCGAGGCTCAGGTCGGGCCAGATCAGCTCGGCGGCGACGAAAACGCCGACCAGCATGCCGACCACGCCCCAGACGACGGTCATGATCGCGAACTGCCGGACGACCGTGTAGTTATAAGTATCGCTGCTGGCTTGCATTCGGCCCGGCTCCGTGGATCTTGGGCATGCTAGGAGCGCAGGCCGCGCGGCTCTTGATCAGGATCAAACGCGCAAGGACACAAAAATGACGCCGGTCAGTTTTGCGCGCGCACGAGATTCTTCTGGCGGGCGAGCGCGGCAAGCGCTTCGGGCTGCGTCAGCTCGAGCCGCCGCCCGCGCGCGCGAATCAACCCTTGCTCGCGAAAGCGCGTAAACAGGCGGCTCACGGTAGCGGCGTTCAAGCCCAGGAAGCTCGCCATGTCGGGTCGCGACATCGACAGGCGCACCCGCGCGGCATCGAACCCCCGCTCGGCCATGCGCGCCGAAACGCCGAGCAGAAAGGCGGCAAAGCGCGCCTCCGCGGACGCCTGGCCGACGAGCACGTGGTGCTCGTCGCCGCGCCGGATCTCGCGCGACAACATACGCATCATCTGGCGCCGGACGACCGGGATCTGTGCTGCCGCCTCCTCGACGCGCGCCCAAGGCAGGAGACAGGCGCCGCTTTTCTCGAGGGCGATCGCGCGGTCCGCGTGCTGGGCGGCGGCGATGGCACCGAAGCCCATGAGGTCGCCGGCAAAGGCGAACCCCGTCACGCGCTCCCGTCCGTCCGCGGAGCGCATCACCAGCTTGAAGCTGCCCGTGTGCACCGCGAAGAGGGCGTGGAACGGCTCGCCCTGCCGGTAGAGCTCGCCGCCTTTGGCGACCGTCAGGTGCTGCTTGCGCACGAAAGCCTTGAGAAACTCGATGTCGCTGCGTTCTACGCCGTCGGGCTCGCAGAACTCGCGCATGCAGCACAGGCCGCAGCGGACCTTGCGCGCGTCGCCAACGCCCTGCGCTCTCGGCTGCTCCAGCTGGCACGAAACGTCCGGTTGCATGGCCCAAATGTAGCCGGCGAGCCCCGCGCAAAGTTGAGGTAAATCAACCCTTGCGCCGTCGGCTGGCGTGAACTCGGAGGATGCGCACGGGCGGCCTTTCGTTTGCCACGGTCGCGGTGACGGGGCTCGGCCTTTTCGTCGCGGTGGCGACCGGCGTCACGCTCTATTTGAGCGCCGTCACCGGCGTGCGCTCGACGCAGGAGCTGATCGCCGGACAGGCGGAGGCGCACCTCGATGCCCTCGAGCAGCATCTCGCCGCGCGCCTCGATCCGGTGGAGGTGCAGGCCGTCGCGATCGCACGCGCCGTGCGCGAAAAGCGCGTCGACCTCGGCAGGCCGGACGAGCTCGATGCCTTCATGCAAGGCGCGCTCGCCAGCACGCCGCAGGTGTCCGGCATCGGCATCGTGCAAGCGTCGGGCATGGAACGCCACTGGCTGCGCGAAGGCCGGCCGGCGAGCGAGAACTGGTCGGCGCGCGCGGATGTGAGCGAGTGGCTCGCGCTGGGCGAGCTGCAGGACGGCGGCGCCTGGCGCGCCCCGCTTTGGACACCGGTCAACCACGTCCCGGCGCTGCTGCACGATGTCCCGCTGCGGCACGACGGCGGCTTCGCCGGGATGCTCGGCCAGGTGGTGCCGATCGCCACGCTCTCGCAGGAGCTCGCGCACTTCAGCATCGACCATGGCGTGACGCCCTTCATCCTGTACGGCGCGGACATGGTGCTCGCGCATCCGGCGCTCGCCAAACGCGACCTGCCGCCGCTTTCGAAGCTGGCCGACGTCGGCGATCCGGTGCTGGTGGCGCTCAGCTCGCCGCAGCGCTGGGCGCCGCTCGGCTTGCGCCGGCTGAAGAACGCGCAGGGCGGCCACATCCGGCTGGGCGACGAGCAGTACATCTTCGTGCATCGCCAGGTCAGCGCCTACGGCCCCAAGCCCTGGACGGTCGGCGTGTATCTCGACCCCGTGGCCGGCGGCCAGCGCGCGCAGATGATGAACGCCTTCCTGTCCGTCGGCGCGGGCCTGCTCGTGCTCGTCGTGGCGGTGCTGGTCGCCGCCTACAGCGGCCGGCGGCTGGCGCGCACGGTGGAAGCCCTGGCCGGTGCCGCGCGGGCGGTGCGCGAAGGCCGCCTGGACGAAATGCCGCAGCTCAAGAAAAGCGGCATCACCGAGTTCGACGAAGCCCGCCGCTCCTTCGGCGAGATGGTCAGCGCGCTGCGCGAGCGGGCGCTGATGCGCGAAACGCTCGGCCACTTCATTCCCGAGAGCGTGGCGCGCACCATGCTCGCCGCGGGCGGCAAGATCGAGCCGGTCGAAGCCAAGGCGACGGTGCTGATGTGCGACCTCGAGGGCTTTGCCGCGCTCACCGACAGCCTCGGGCCGCGCCACACCTTCGAGTTCCTCAACGCGTATTTCGAATGCATCGTCGCCATCGTCGAGCGCTACGGCGGCGTCATCACCCAGTTCCAGGGCGACGCCATCCTCGCCGTGTTCAACCTGCCGCTCGCCGACCGCGACCATGCCGCGCACGCGCTCGGCGCCGCGGTCGATATCGTGCGCGAGTCCGACCGCTGCTCCTTTGCCGGCGTGAAGGCGAAGAACCGCATCGGCCTCGCCACCGGCCGCGTCGTCGCCGGCGCGGTCGGCTCGCGCGGGCGCTTGAGCTATACCGTGCACGGCAACGCGGTGAATCTCGCCGCGCGCATCGAGCTCGCCAACAAGGACTACGGCACGCGGATCCTGCTCACCGAGAAGACGGCGGAGCGCTGCCCCACATTCCAGCTAAGAAAGGTGGCGGAGGCGAAGATCCGCGGCTATGCCGAGGCGGTCACGCTCTACACCCCGGCAAGCTGAGAGGGGCAGCAAGAGGAGCGCGAGCGCCGTGAGCACCAGCACGTCCAGCGTGTCCGGCGCATAGAGCAGCCACGGCAAAGGCCAGAAATCCATGAACCACATGGCTCCAGCGTGAGCCGGCGGCCGTGCCTCGAATTGACCGGCATCAAAATCCGCCTGTAGGACAATTCTTCTTCCAGACTAGGAGAACGCCATGCTCATGGGCATCGCCATCGGACCGGTCGTCGCGCTGATTGCCGGCATCCTGATCCTCTTCATGCCGCGGCTCTTGAATTACATCGTGGCGATCTACCTGATCATCGTCGGCCTGCTCGGGCTCGCCGCGCCTTACCTGCACGGCACGCCGATCTAGGGAACAAGGACCGCGGCGCCGCTGAACCTGCCGGCGCGCAGGTCGGCGAGCGCGTCGTTGGCGCGTTCGAGCGGATAAGGATGGACCTCGGTCCTGAGCGGCAGCGTGGCGGCGATCCGCATGAAGCGCTCGCCGTCGGCGCGCGTGAGGTTCGCCACCGAGACGATCTCGCGCTCGCCCCAGAGCCATGCGTAGGGAAAGGCCGGGATGTCGCTCATGTGAATGCCGCCGCAGACGACGCGGCCGCCTTTGCGCAGCCGCTTCAGCGCCTCCGGCACCAGGGCGCCGACGGGCGCGAAGACGATCGCCGCGTCGAGCAGCTCGGGCGGCGCAGCGCCGGCGTCGCCGGCCCAGTGAGCACCGCACTCGAGCGCGAAGCGCTGGCCCTCGGTGTCGCTCCGGCGCGTGAAGGCGAATACCGTGCGCCCCTCCGCGCGAGCCACCTGCGCGAGCAGGTGCGCCGCGCCGCCGAAGCCGTAGATTCCCAGGACCTTCGCATCGCCGCACTTCAGGTAGGAGCGGTAGCCGATCAGCCCGGCGCAAAGGAGCGGCGCCGCCTGCGCATCGTCGTATCGCTCGGGCAGCGGCAGGCAGTAGCGCTCATCCGCCACGACGTATTCCGCGTAGCCGCCGTCGAGGTGGCAGCCGGTAAAGCGCGCACGTTCGCAGAGGTTCTCGCGGCCCGCCTTGCAGAAGCCGCACTCGCCGCAGGTCCAGCCGAGCCACGGCACGCCGATGCGCTCGCCCGATTTGAATCGCGCGCCGCCTTCGACGACGCGGCCGACCACTTCATGGCCGGGCGTTACCGGATAACGGCAGGCCGGCAGCTCGCCGTCGGCGACGTGCAGATCCGTGCGGCATACGCCGCAGGCCGCCACTCTGACCAGCACCTGACCAGATGACGGGACTGGCGCTTCGAGCTCGGCAATTTCAAGAACGCGGCCAGGCGCAACCGCGCGCGCGGCCTTCATTTGGGCTTGTCGTCGTCCGCCACCACGTCGTGCGCCGGACGGTCGAGGTCATCGAACTGCCCGGAATGCAGCGCCCGCCAGAAAACGAAGCCGATCAGGAATACGAGTACGACGGAGAGCGGGACGAGGACGTAGAGGCTTTCCATGGCTCTTTGAGCGCCATCGGCCGCGAAGCGTTCAGCATCACGATCGCCGAGCTCGCCGCCATACCGAGCGCAGCCTCCCAGGGACCGATCCAGCCAAGCGCCGCCGCCGGCAGCACAACCGCATTGTAGGCGAGCGCCCAGCCGAAGCTCGCGCGCAGCAGGCGCATGGCGCGCCGCGAGGCGTCGAGCGTGTCGAGGAGGGCGCCGAGGCGGTTGCCCGTGAGCACGACATCGGCACGCAGCTGCGCCGCATCCGCGCCGCTTGCCATGGCGAAGGAAACATCGGCGCGCGCCAGCACCGGCGCATCGTTGAGGCCGTCTCCCACCATGGCGACCACACGGCCGCGCGCTTGCAGACGCTCGACGTACACACACTTGTCATGCGGCGTCATGCCGCCGGTGAACCGCTCGATCCACAGCAGCCGCGCGAGCGCCGCGCCGGCCTGCGGGCGGTCGCCGCTCGCGAGATGCACCTGCACGCCTCGCGCTTTCAGGTCCGCCACCAGCGCCGCCGCTTCCGGCCGCACCGCGTCCTGCAGCTCGAACGCGGCGATCCAGCCTTCCTCGTCGGCCAGGAACACCGAACAGCCTTGCGCGGAGGGCGGCGATCCGATGCGCGCCAGTTCCTGGCAGAAGAACTCGGCACCGATGCGAGTGCGACGGCCGGCCACGACCGCCTCGATGCCAAGCCCGGCGAAGTTCTTCGGCTCGTCGACGGCGAACATCGGCCCGTCGCCGAAGGCGCGCGAGACGGGATGGCGGCTCGACACCTCGAGCGAGCGCGCCAGCGCCACGCAGGAGTTCTGGTCGAGGCGGCCCAGGGCGGCGACGCGCAGCAGCGAAAGGCGGCCCGTGGTCAGCGTGCCGGTCTTGTCGAGAACCACGTCGGTGACACGCTCGAGTGCCTGATACGCGCTCGAACGCGTCATGAGCGCGCCGTTCGCGAGCAGGAACGCATTCGCCCGCGTCAGCACGATCGGCGCGGCGAGCGCGAGCGCGCACGGACAGGTCGCGACGAGCACTGCTACGGCGATCCAGACGTCGGCCTTGTAAAGCGCCGCGGCCAGCGCGACCAGCAGCACGACGAGCGTCAGATGGCGCGCGACGCGATCCGCCGCTTCGACCAGGCGCGGCTTGTCCGCGGCCGCGCGCTCGGCAAGGCGCGCGATGGCGGCCGCCTGCGTATCGGCGCCGGCGCGCGTGACGCGAACGGTGAGCGGCTGCTCGAAGTTGATCGAGCCGGCGACGACCGCGTCGCCCGGGCGCTTCGGCACGGGACGCGATTCGCCGGTCAGCAGGGATTCATCGGCGCTCGAAACGCCCTGCTCCACGACGCCATCGGCCGGCACGCGCTCGCCCGGCGCCACCGTGAGGCGATCGCCGGTCCTGAGCGCCGTCGAAGGCGTCCAGCGCATCAGCCGGTCGAGCGAGGCCGAGGCGCGGCGGCTCGCCACGAGGTGGAAGTAGCGCGCGCCCAGAAGCAGGAAGGCGAGCATGCTGATCGAATCGAAGTACACCTCGCCCGAGCCCGTCACCGTTGCCCAGGCGCTCGCGACGAACCCGCCGGCGAGGCCGAGCGCGATCGGCGTCTCGAGGCCGATGCGCAGCGTGCGCAGCTCGCGCCACGCGGCGGCGAAGAAAGGCGCGCAGGCAAAGGCGAGGACCGGCGCCGTGATGACGAGGCTCGCCCAGCGCATGACCTGGCTCGCCTCGCCGCTCAGCTCGCCGTCGCTGATGTACGCGGGGAAGGCGTACATCATCCCCTGCATGGCGCCGAAGCCGGCGACGAACAGGCGCCACAACGCCGAGCGCCGCTCGCGCCGGCGCTGCTCTTCTTCGCGCTTCGGATCGTACGGGGCGGCGTCGTAGCCGATGGAGCGGATCGCGCTGACCAGGGATGCGAGGCTGGTGAGCGCCGGGTCCCAGGTCACCCGCGCGCGCTGCGTCGTGTAATTGACGTCGGCGCGCGTGATGCCGCGCTCGCGACGCAGCACCTGCTCGATCAGCCACAGGCAGGCGCTGCAGCGCACGCCCTCCAGCATCAATGCGGCTTCGGTTTGCCCCTCGCTCGTCTCGATGGCCGGCGATGCGAGCTGCGGCCGCGGCGCCGGCTGGGTGCGCGTCTGGTAGTACGCGTCGAAGCCGCCGGCCACGATGGTGCGCGCCACGGCCTCGCAGCCGGCGCAGCAGAACACCCGCTCGGCGCCGAGCAGAAAACCGCAATGCCGGTCGGCGTCCCCGACCGGCAGGCCGCAATGGAAGCAGTCGTGTTTCAGAACGATCCGAGGCTAGCGGCCGCCGGCCGGCCGAATTTGACGTGGATCAAGCCACGCCAACGGCACCTAGGTGATCGCGATGCGCTTCGCGTTGCCGTTCGACTTCTTCGGCAGCGTGAGCTTCAGCACCCCATCCTTGTACTCGGCGTTGGCGGCCTTCTCGTCGATGGCATGGGGCAGCGTGAAGCTGCGGCTGACCATGCCGTAGCTGCGCTCGCTGTAGACGATCTTCTCGCCCTTCCTCTCTTCCTTCTCCTGCTTGACTTCGGCACGCAGCGAGACGAGGTCGCCGTCGATCTCGAGCTGGATGTCTTCCTTCTTGACGCCGGGGATCTCGGCCTGGACGACGAACTCCTTGTCGCTTTCCTTCACGTCGATCTTCATCGACAGCTCGGTTTCCGAAGAGAAGGGAAAAGGCCGGATAAAAAAGCCCTTGCCGAAGTCCTTCATCAAGTCTTCGAACGGATTGAGGCGCGCAAGCGTTCCCATCGCAATCTCCTATGGGGGTTCAAACGTTGTCGATATGCTGCACCTTCGCGCGCCACCCATCTTGAGGCACGTCAAGCGCGCTAGTGGCGCTCGCGACGAGTCATCGGAGCGCACGACGCCAGCGGTATCGAACTTGACCTGCATGGAGTTAAATTAGCGGCGTCCCCATGTCTCGCCATTACCTGCAGCCCCTGCTCGCGCCGCAAAGCGTCGCCCTCGTCGGCGCCACCGAGCGCGAAGGCGCGCTCGGCCGCATCGTTTACCGCAACCTGCAGCAAGCGGGGCTGCGCGGGCCGCTCTACGTCGTCAATCCCAAGTACACGAGCCTCTTCGGCCAGAAGTGCTACGCCCGCCTGCGCGATGTGCCGGAGAAAGTGGACCTCGCGGTGATCGTCACGCCGGCGCGCACGGTGGTGAACATCCTGCGCGGCGCAGGCGCCGCCGGCGTGCGCAGCGCCGTCGTGCTGACCAGCGGATTCGGCGAGACCGGTCCGAGCGGCCAGGCGCTGCAGGCGGAGATGCTGGCCGCCGCGCGCGAGGCCCGCGTGCGCGTGCTCGGCCCCAACTGCCTCGGCCTCATGCGCACCGATGTCGGCCTCAACGCCACGTTCGCGCGCAGCTTCGCCCGGCGCGGACGCCTGGCGCTGGTGTCGCAATCGGGCGCCATCTGCACGGCGATCCTCGACTGGGCGGCTGGCGCCGAGCTCGGCTTCAGCAGCGTGGTCTCGCTCGGCGGCGCGGCCGACGTCGACTTCGGCGAGATCCTCGATTTCCTCGTCGCCGACGACGGCACCGATGCGATCCTCATGTACGTCGAGGGCGTGCACGATGCGCGCCGCTTCATGTCGGTGCTGCGGGTCGCGGCGCGGGTGAAGCCGGTCATCGCGCTGAAAGTCGGGCGCTACATGAGCGGCTCGAAGGCCGCCTCGAGCCATACCGGCGCCCTGGTGGGCAGCGATGCGGTGTTCGACGCGGCGCTGCGGCGAGCCGGCACGGTCCGCGTGCGCACGTATACGCAGTTCTTCGCCGCGGCGCGCGCCCTCGGCAGCCCCGTATTCCCGCGCGGCGACCGCCTGGCCATCGTCACCAACGGCGGCGGCCCCGGCGTCGTGGCCGCCGACAGCGTGGCGGAGAACGGCGTGCGGCTGGCCGAGCTTTCCGAGGCGACGCTGGCGAAGCTCGACAAGGTGCTGCCGGCGCAATGGTCGCGCGGCAACCCGATCGACATCATCGGCGACGCGCCGGTCGAGCGCTTCGCGGCGGCCACCGCCGCCGCGCTCGACGACGACGGGGTCGATGGCGTGCTCGCGCTCTACTCGCCGGTCGCCGTGACGGAACCGGAAGCCGCCGCGCGCGCCATCGCCACGGTCGCGCGCGAGCGCCAGGGCAAGCCGACCTTCGCCGCATGGCTCGGCGACATCAATCCGAGCGAGAGCCGCCGCTACCTCGAGCAGCAAGGGATCCCGAACTTCTACACGCCCGAGAACGCGGTCGAGGCGTTTTCCTTCCTCTGCGCCTACCGGCGCAACCAGGCGCAGCTCGTCGAGGTGCCCTCCGCGCTGGCGCGCCATGCCGACGAGACGCCCCCCGACCTGAAGCGCGCGTTCGAGATCAGGGACGCCGCCCTGGCGCAGGATCGCACGGTGCTGTCGGAGCACGAGGCAAAAGGCCTGCTGCACGCCTTCGGCCTGCCGGTGCCGGGCAATATCGTCGTCACCACGACCGACGAAGCCGTGCGCGCGGCGCGCGAGATCGGCTTCCCGGTGGTGCTCAAGATCCAGTCGCGCGACATCACGCACAAGAGCGATGTCGGCGGCGTGCGTCTCAGCCTGCAGAACGAGGCGATGGTCGCCTCCGCCTTCGACGACATGATGCTGCACGTGCGCCGCCTGCGGCCCGACGCGCACGTCGACGGCGCGGTGGTGCAGCCGATGCTGCGCTTCCCGCATTCACGCGAGGTGCTGGTCGGCGTGATGACCGACGCGGTGTTCGGGCCGGTCATCTCCTTCGGCTCCGGCGGCGTCGCGGTGGAGGCGGTGCGCGATACCGCGATCGCGCTGCCACCGCTGAACGCGGTGCTGGCGCGCGAGCTGATGGCGCGCACCCGGGTGCATCGGCTCCTCGCCGGCTATCGCGACGTGCCTGGCGTCGACTTCGACGCGCTCGCGGCCGTGCTGACGGGCGTTTCGCGCATGGTGTGCGTGCTGCCCTGGCTGAAGGAGATGGACCTGAACCCGGTGCTCGCGCATCCGGCCGGCGCGGTGATCGCGGACGCGCGCGTGGTGATCGATCCCGCCGCGCCGACGCGCCCGCAGCGGCATTACCCGCACATGGCGATCCATCCTTACCCGGTGGAGCTCGAGGAAGAGATGACGCTCGCCGACGGCACGGTGATTCACCTGCGGCCGATGCGGCCCGAGGATGGCGAGCTCGAGCGCGCCTTCTTCGACACGCTGTCCGAGCGCTCGCGCTACCAGCGCTTCATGCAGGTGCTGCCGAAGCTCTCGCCGCAGATGCTGGCGCGCTTCACGCAGCTCGACTACGACCGCGAGCTCGCGCTCGTCGCCCTGCACGAGGATCGCTTCGTCGCCGTCGGGCGCTACGCGCCCAATGCCGATGGGGAAACGGCCGAGTTCGCGCTGGCGGTGAGCGACGCCTGGCAGGGCAAGGGCCTCGGCCGCGCGCTGCTCGAGCGCCTGTGCACCGCCGCGCGCCGCGCCGGCTATCGGGCGCTCTACGGCCATATCCTGCCCGCCAACCACGACATGCTCGATCTGGCGCATCGGCTCGGCTTCAAGGAGCAGGAGCGCGAAGGCAGCGAAGTCACGGTCGTGCGCCCGCTTTGACCTTCATCAAATCGCGCCGGTCGCGCGCGCCTAGGCTGGGACCGTCTCTATTCGAGGAACGCGACCATGTTCAAGCGCATCCTGATTCCGACCGACGGCTCCGCCGTCGCCGCCAAGGCGATCGAGGCGGGCGTCAAGCTGGCCAAGGAAATGGGCGCGAGCGTGACGGCCTTCTATGCCATCGAGCCGCCGCCCACCCACCTTTACGGCGAGGGCTATCTCGCGGAGCGCCGTCTCGTCGACGAGCTCGACCGCCGCGCGCGCGAAGTGGCGCAGAAATCGGTCGATGAAGTAGCCGATGCGGCGAAGGCCGCGGGCGTGCCGTGCGAGACGGTGGTGAGCCGCTCGGTCGTGCCTTACAAGGGAATCATCGACGCCGCGGAGCAGAACCATTGCGACGCCGTGTTCATGGCGTCGAACGGCCATCGCGGCCTCACCGGCATGCTCCTTGGCAGCGTGACGCAGAAGGTGCTCACGCACTCGAAGATCCCCGTGCTCGTGTTTCGCTAGCGATTGCAGTTCGCGGGCTTCATGCTGGCGGGCAGGGCTTCGCCTTGCGAGCCTTGCCGAGGAACGCGGTGATCTGCCCGGCTATCCCCTTGAATTCCTCGACCTTGCCATAGTTGTCGACGAAGTTCTCGAGTAGAGCGCGGCCGTCGAGCCGTTGCTGCTCGACACGCCGGCACTCGCGCTCGGCCGCCTCACGCGCTTCCTGCTCGGCGCGCTGGCGCTCACGGGCTTCTGCCTCCGCCTTCTCCTGACGCTCGCGTTCTTCCTGGGCCTTGCGCGCGGCCTCGGCCGCCAGCCGCTGGCGCTCGGCGGCGAGCCGCTCCTCCTCGGCCGCCCGCTGCTTCCGGGCGGCCTCTTCCCGCGCAAGCTGCTCGGCATCCCTGCGAGCCTTGGCCTGCCGCTCCTCTTCCGCGATCCTGGCGCGGCGCTCGGCCTCACTGACCTGACGGCACATCAGGTTGCCGCCGTCGGTACCGATCGGTCCGCTGCAATCCTGCTCGCTCACCTTGCGCGTCGGATCCATCGGCGGCGGGTAGGCTTGATCTCGCGGTTGGCTACTGCAGCCAGCCACGAGCACGAGGAGGAGGACGGCGGTTATTTTCTTGTTCATGGCTCTCCCTTCAGGTTGTAGGCGCGCAGCGCCAGAACGGCGTTATT
>DATDCR010000358.1:0-3192 GCA_036524215.1 Burkholderiales bacterium | reverse complement strand
GGCTTGCCGGCTATCGCTTCTACACGTCGTCGAACAAGGGATTTGCGCTGCTGCTGGGCTGGCGCGGCGCCGATGGCGCGCTCCAGCGCGGGACCGTGCATCTGCCTTCCTATCCGATGTACGACTACCGTCAGGCGCAGGAGTGGACGCCGCCCGGTGCGAAGCAGAGCTTGTGGCTGATGCTCGATTTCGACGAGGTGCTGATCGATCCGCAGAAGCGCTCCGAATTCCGCGTGCCGAGCGACCACGCGCTCGTCGTGCGCATCGGCGACGAGCGCCTGCTGCTCAGGCCGGGCCAGCGGCTCGCGGCGGCCGGAGGCGTGCTGACCTACGAAGGTCTCACGACCTGGATGGGCTACAACGTCTTCTATGACTGGACGCTGCCCTGGCTGCTTGCGGCGGGCGTGCTCGCCGTGGCGGCGCTCGGCTGGCATTTCTGGCGCAAGTTCTCCCGGGAGGCATGGAATGCGTGAGCTCGCGCCGCATTACTGGCTTGCCGCGGCGATGATCGCTTACGTCGCGGCGGGCGGGCTGGCGCTCGGCGCGACGGTGCTTGGCCGCTCGCCGGACCGGGCGGTGCTCGCGTTGCTTGCTGGTGCCGTCGCGCTGCATACGTTATCCCTCGCGCTGCGCTGGCAAAGCGTAGGGCACGGTCCCTTCATCACCATGTTCGAAGTTCTCTCCAGCAATATCTGGAGCCTCGCGCTCGTCTTCACGCTCGCTTACTGGCGCATTCCCGCGGTCAGGCCCGGCGCGGCATTCGTGCTGCCGGTCCTCTTTCTCATGATGGGATGGCTGCTCGCCTCGAGCGCCGACCAGGGCCATCTGCCGCCGACTTTTCGCACGCTATGGCTTTACGTTCACGTCGGTCTGGGCAAGGTATTCCTCGGCGCGCTGCTCGTCGCGGT
Organism: Burkholderiales bacterium; assembly: GCA_036524215.1. Lineage (GTDB taxonomy): Bacteria > Pseudomonadota > Gammaproteobacteria > Burkholderiales > SG8-39 > SCGC-AG-212-J23. Next base: position 2,284 of record DATDCR010000358.1, on the reverse strand, counting down.
CGGCATCGGCGGCGTTCTGCTCACGCGCGCCGCGCGGCCGGACAGGCAATGCTTTGCGGCGTTGCCCGACGACGAGCGGCTCGAGCGCCTCGCCTTTCGCTTCGTCATCGTCGCCTTCCTTTTCGAAAGCCTGATGCTGATCGCGGGGGCGATCTGGGCGCAAGGCGCCTGGGGCCGCTACTGGGCCTGGGATCCTCTGGAAACCTGGGCCTTCGCCACCTGGCTCGCGCTTGGCTTCTTCATCCATCTGCGCGCGACCTGGCGCCTGCCGCCGCGTTACGCGGCGCTCGCGATCATCGGCGTCTTCTCGCTCGCGTTCCTGACGTTCTTCGGCGTGCCCTTCGTCTCGACCATGCCGCACAAGGGGGCGTTGTGAGGCGCGACATCCGATTGCGCGCGCTCGCCGTGACCGTCGCGCTGGTGGCCGCGGCCGGCGCAGCCCTCGTGTGGTTCGACCGCGATGCGCCTCGACAGGCCGGCTCGAATTTCGACACCGCGTTCGAGCAGGCGGTGCTTCTGCTGCATGCACGGCAATACGAGCCGGCCGCAGCGGCGCTTCACGCGCTCCTGCAGCGCTCGCCGCAGGTTCCCGAGCTGCACGTCAACATGGGCTACGCGCTTCTCGGCCTGAAGAATTACGCCGCGGCGCGCGACTTCTTCCTCGGCGCGATCCGCTTGCGGCCGAGCCAGGCCAATGCCTATTACGGCCTCGCCGAAGCGCTCGAAGGCACGGGCGATCTGCGTGGTGCGATCGAGGCGATGCGCACGTATGTGCATTTGCGCCCGGCCGAAGACGAGTTCGCACGCAAGGCAAACGCCGCGATCTGGGAATGGCAGGCGGCGATGAAGGGCGGCGCCAAGTGAGCGCGATGAGCCGGCGCCGGTTTCTGCTCGCTTGCGCCGCCGGCGTGCTGCTCCACGGTTGCGGGCGCGCAGCCGGGAGCGCGCTCTTCCCGCCGCTTGCCTTGCAGCCGCTCGATCAGCCGCCCGGCCCGCGGTCTTTGCCATCCGGCCCCATTCTCGTCAACTTCTGGGCGACATGGTGCGCACCCTGCCGCGGCGAGATGGCGAGCCTCGAGCGGCTGAGCCGCCGCCTGGCATCGCGCGTGCGCGTGATCGGCATTACGGTCGACGAGGACCTCAATCTCGCGGCCGAATGGCTGCGCCGGGAGCGCATCGGCTTTGACAACTTCGCCGACCCGGGAATGCGCGTCGTGCGCGCGAAGCTCGCGATCGACGCGTTGCCCGAAACGTTCATCGTCGCCCCCGACGCGCGCATTGCTGCCCGCATCAAGGGCGCCCGCCAATGGGACACCGACGATTCCGTTGCGATGGTCCTGCGCGCGCTTGGCTAGCGCGCCGTGAAATCGGCGAGGAAGCGCTGCGCGTCGGCGTGGCCGGCGTTCGCGGCGCGGGTGAACCAGCGGCGCGCTTCTTCCGCGTTCTGCACCACACCCTTGCCGGAAAGGAAGAGCAGGCCGAGCGCGTACTGCGCATCGGCATTGCCTTGCTGGGCGCTTTCGAAGTACCAGCGTGCGGCCATGCGGTCGGGATCCTTCTCCTCGCGCGGCACGCCATGGCCGAGGGCGTAGAAGTTGCCGAGGTGATATTGCGCTTTAGCGTGTCCCTGCAGCGCCGCGCGCCGGATCCACGCAAAAGCCGTATCGTCGTCCTCGCGCACACCCTGCCCGTGGAAGTACATGAGCCCGAGCCGGGTCTGGGCCTCGGCATCGCCTTTCTGCGCGAGCGGCTGGAGAAGCTGCACAGCGCCCGGGTAATCGCCGCGCGAATAGGCGCCGAGCGCCTCGTTCAGCCCTTCGGCGCCCCAGACCGCTGTTGCGAGCGGGAGGCAAAGCGCGAGCACGGCGCGGCGCAGGGGCTTCAAATCCATTCGGCTATATTAGTTCCAGCGGAGATGCCATGAACAACCTTCGTTTCGCCATTGCGGCGGTGCTCTGCACGGCGGCCGCGGCAGCGCCGGCGCAGACGGCGCCGGACCTGGGGCAGATGCAGGAGGACGGCCGGCGGGTCGCGGCGCAGTTCGTGCAGACGCTCGGCGGTGAATTACGCCGCGAGATGGAAACGAGCGGGCCGCTGCGAGCGCTCCTTGCCTGCAAGTACTACGCGCCCGAGGTGGCGTCTTCTCTTTCGCGCCAGACGGGGTGGCGCGTGACGCGCGTCGCGTTGAAGGCGCGCAATCCCGCGATCGGGCAGCCGGATATCTGGGAACAGAAGGTTCTGCTCGACTTCGAGCAGCGCGTGGCGAAGGGCGAAAAGGCGGAAA
>DATDCR010000357.1:0-2011 GCA_036524215.1 Burkholderiales bacterium | reverse complement strand
AGCACGTGATCGTCTGCAACCTGCTGGCGCGAATGGAAGCCGATGTTCGGCCAGTCCGAGCCCCACACGAGACGCTCCGGCGCCGCATCCGCCAGGGCACGGATGAAAGGGATCGCGTCCTCCAGGTGTCACGTGTTCCTGGTGATGCGATCGGCGCCGGCGAACTTCACCCACGCCTGGCGCTTCGATGCGAGCTGCAACACCGCCTGGAAGACCGGCTGGTCGAGTCCCTGCGCCGCATCCGGCAATCCCATGTGGTCGATGACCACCGGCACGATGGACTGCGCTATGTGAGGCGCCAGGGATGTGAGCACGGCGGGATCGCAGAAGATCTGCAGGTGCCAGCCGAGCGGGCCGACGAGGCGTTCGTAGCGGCGCAAGAGTTCCGACGGCTCGCCCGCATGGCGTCCGGCGAACGTGTACAGGTTCAAGCGCACGCCGCGCACGCCGGCCTTGTGCATGCGCTGCAGCTCGGCGAGCGGCGTCTGCGGGCCGACGACGGCGACGCCGCGTCCGCGCTCTCCGATCTCCTGGAGCGCCGCCAGCATGGCGCGGTTGTCGGTGCCATGACCGCTCGCCTGCACGAACACGGTTCGCTCGAGGCCGACCTGCTGCTTCATGCGCTCGTGAGCTGCGACCGGCGCTTCGGGCACGTTGTACGCGCGCTCTTCCGCGAGCGGGAAGCGCTCGAAAGGACCGAACACGTGCATGTGGCAGTCGGCCGCGTGCTCGGGAAGCGCGAAGGCCGGCCGGCGGTGCGAGCGGCCGAGCGTTTGCATGGACCCGCGAAGCGCTAGCCGCGACCCACGAACGGCATCTTCGTCGCCATGATGGTCATGAACTGCACGTTCGCATCGAGCGGCAGGTTGGCCATGTAGAGCACGGCGCTGCCGACGTGGGCGACGTCCATGCGCGGCTCGATCATCGTGGTGCCGTTCGGCTGCGGCACGCCTTTCGCCATGCGCTCGGTCATCTCGGTGGCGGCGTTGCCGATGTCGATCTGACTGCACGCGATGTCGTGCTTGCGGTTGTCGAGCGAGATCGACTTGGTGAGGCCCGTCACCGCATGCTTGGTGGACGTGTAGGCCACCGACATCGGCCGCGGCGCATGCGCGGAGATCGAGCCGTTGTTGATGATGCGGCCGCCCTTGGGCTCCTGCGCCTTCATGATGCGGATCGCTTCCTGCGTGCACCAGAACATCGCGTTGAGGTTGATGTCGACCACCGAGCGCCATTGCTCGACCGTCAGCTCCTCCATCGGTACGGCGGGCAGCCCCATGCCGGCGTTGTTGAAGAGCACATCGAGGCGGCCCCACTTGCTTTTCACTTCTGCGAACATCGACTTCACTACGTCGGGTTTGGTGATGTCTCCCGGCAGCACCATGGCACGGTCCTTGGCGCCGGAGTCGGCGGCGGTCTTCTCGAGCAGCTCCTTGCGCCGGCCGACGAGCGCCACGTAATAGCCATCCTTCAGGAGGGCAAGCGCGGCGGACTTGCCGATGCCGGTGCCGGCACCCGTGATCAGGGCGACTCTTTTCTGGCTCATTTCATTCTCCGTCGGGGTTATGGCGCTGGAGGAATTCCAGCAGGATCTGGTTGAAGCGCTCCGGCTGCTCGAGGTTGGCGAGGTGGCCCGCGCCTTCCATGAACACCAGCTCGGAGCCTTGAATGCGGCGCGCCATCGCGTGGGCGAGGGCGGCCGGGTACACCGTGTCCTCTTCGCCGGCGATGATGCGCGTCGGCACGGTGATTTTCTCGATCGGCGCGTCGCGGTCCTGCGCGACGGAAGCTTCTAGCGTCTTGTTGTATGAGCCGTCGCGCACCATGTCGATGCTCGCGACCAGCTCTTCCAGGGCACCGGGCCGCGGATTGCGGCCGAGAAGCTTGCGGATCGATTCCGGCGTGCGCGAGCGCCGCTCGGTGACGAAGCGGCGCACCTCCTGCGCCGGCATGGCATCGAAGCCCGGATTGCCGTTCACGATGGTGAGCGAGTAGAGGTGGTCCGGATAGT
>DATDCR010000356.1:0-2285 GCA_036524215.1 Burkholderiales bacterium | reverse complement strand
TGATTGGCGATGGAGACCGAACCACGGCTGCCACAGATAGGTCGTCGCACGCAGGTCGGCGAAATCCACGCGCGACGGCGTGCGCGCCTGGCCACTCGCCTGCTGCAGGCGGTACTCCGTGCCCAAGGCTCCGCTCCACCGCACCGGCCCGAGCTCCATGCGCACGCCGCGGAAAAGCCCTCCTTCGTCAGCGCCGGCTGCCAACGCGTCGCGCGCGGAAAGCATCAGCGCCCCCGCGAGCGCAAGCGCCACGAGCCGCATGCCTCCCCCGCTCGCGAGCCGCGGATCACTGCGCCAGCGCAGCCTGGTAGATCGACTCGTCGATGCGGATGTCGGCCTGGTTCCGCAGCTCGCGCATCACGCTCGCGCGCGACTGTTCGGCGCGCTCGCGCTGCGCGAGCTCCGCGGCACGCGCACGCACCTCGCCGAACTCGCGCAACCGCGCCGGCTTGCGATCGACGAGCTTGAGAAGCGCATAGCCTTCCAGGATCTTGAGCGGCGCCGAGCTTTCGCCGATGCCGAGCGCGGCGACCAGATTCGCTTCGATCGACGGCGGCAGCATTCCCTTGTGCACATAGCCCAGGTCGCCGCCGCTCGTCGCCGAAGGATCGGAGGAATGCAGGCGCGCGAGCTCGGCGAAGTCACCGCCGGCGAGCACCCGCTCGTGGACGCGCAGCGCTTCCTGCTGCGCCTGCTCCCACGCCGCGCGCGGCGCAGAAGGATCGACCCGAAGCAGGATGAGGGACAGTCGAACCTGCTCCGGCTCGGTAAACAGCTCGGGATGCGCATCGTAATAGCCGCGGACGTGGCGATCCCCGAGCGGCTCGCCGGCGCGCGCAGCGTCCTCCATCTGCCGTATCAGGCTCTGCCGCTCCAGCTCGCCGATGACCGGCGGAAGCAGCGCGTCGCGCTGCGCGCGCCAGCGCTCGCTCGTGGCATAGCGCCGGTCGTAGTCCGCCACGACCTCGTCGATCCAGGCGCGATCGGCCTGCAGGCCGCGCCGCCTGGCCTCGCGCAGCAACAGCGCGCGCTCGACCAGGCTCTCGCCGACCTGGCGCCGGAACTCGGTCATCTCGGCCTGCGGCGGCACCTGGTGATAGAACTTGCGCTTCACGCCGGCAGCGACGGCCGCCTCGTACTCGGCCCGACCGATCACCTGGTCGCCAATGACGGCGAAGGGCGCGGCCGCGCTCGGCTGCGCCTGGGCGGCGGCGAAAGTGGATGCGAGGCAAAGCCCGGCGGCGATAAGCGCGCGAGCGGCCTGCGACGGAACCTGGTTCATCTTCTGCCTCCCTGTGCTTCGTTGCGGGCGCTGATGCGCCTCGTTTGCACCGGAAGAACAGCAACCCCCATGCCAGGAAATGAAAGGGGCCGGACATCGTCCGGCCCCCGGGGACTGCCTGCGCCGCTATTTAGCGTGGCAGGCGAGACATACCTTGCTCCCTGTGTTCGCCACGCGCAGGAACGTGCGGGCGTTGCTGCCGTCGGCGTACTTCTCCAGGTGCGGATCGTGGCAGCTCGCGCACTCGACCGACGGGCCGGTGTTCGCGCCGAAGGCGCGGTTGTACAGAATGATGTCGGTCTTGTTGCGCAGCGTGTTCGGCGTCGCTTCGGTATCGAGCCACCAGACCTGGGTGCTGCCTCCTGCGGTACCCACGGCGGGCGTCTTGAAATCCGCGTCCCCGCAGGTCAAGGCGCCGGTGCCCGCGGCAACCGCCGACCAGCCGCAGTACGCGATGCCGATCGGGTGGTCGTTGGAAAGGCCGATCGTGTTGTCTTCGACGAGCTTCGTGATTGCGGTGCCCATCGTGCCGCTGCCTGCGGTCCACGTTCCCGGAATCGCGCCTGTGCCGGCACCCGAGCCAGGTGCGTTGATCACGCTGTTCATCGCGTTGACGCCGTCGTGGCACGATAGGCACGCGATCGATACCGAGCCAATTGCGCCGCTGCTCACGCCGTCGGTGGCCCTGCTGGCATCCATCGTAGTGCTGCTATAGAGCGAATACGCGATCGTCGTAGGCGTGGCCTTGTTCCACAGCGGCGCGTTGGCAGTGGTCGACGCCGCGTGCGGCGTATGGCAGAAGACGCACACCTCATCGTCGGCTGTGCTTGTGGCCGTGAACCTGTTTGCCGACGTGCTTCCCGGAACCACGGCGCTCAGGTTGTGCTTGGTGTTGAGGATCGTTGACGTCGTCTGTGCACCGGCGCTCGAAGCGAGCGTGCCGGCAGCGAGCGCGAGAGTGAATGCGGCCGCCAACCTCACGGTTCGCGCGGTCGTGGTTTTT
>DATDCR010000355.1:0-5704 GCA_036524215.1 Burkholderiales bacterium | reverse complement strand
GCCGGGCTGCGCGGGCGCGGGCGCCGGCGCCTGCGCCGCCGGCGCGAGCGGCAGGTCGACGATGAACTCCGCGCCCTTGCCGACGCCCGCGCTGCGCGCCTTCAGCGTGCCGCCGTGGCGCTCGACGATGGAGCGCGCGAGCGTGAGGCCGAGCCCGAGGCCGCCCGCGGCGGTGGCCTTGCGATCGTCGAGCTGGACGAACATCTCGAACACCTCCTCGAGCTTCTCGGGCGCGATGCCGATGCCGGTATCGAGGACGCGCAGCAGTACCCGGCCGCCCTGCGCGCGCGCGGAAAGCTCGATGCGCCCGCCCGGCGGCGTGAACTTCGCCGCGTTGTTGAGCAGGTTGGACACGACCTGGGCGAGCCTCACGGCATCGCCCTGCACCTGCACCGATGCCGGCGGATAGCGCACCTCGAGCGCATGGCCCTGCACGTCGATGTTGGGCTTCGCGGTGTCGACGGCGCTGCGAATCAACGCATCGACCGCCACGCGCTCGCTCTTCATCTCGAGCTTGCCGCGATCGATGCGGCTCACGTCGAGAAGATCGTCGATCAGGCGCGTGAGCTGGCCGATCTGGCGATCCATCATCTCGTGCGTCTCGGCGGTCGCGGTGTCGACGTTCCTCATCTTGAGCAGCGCGAGCCCGGTGCGCAGCGGCGCGAGCGGGTTGCGCAGCTCGTGCGACAGCACGGCGAGGAATTCGCTCTTCTTGGCGTCGGCGCGCGCGAGCGCCGTCGCCTGGTCGTGCAGCTCGATCTGCGAGATGCGGTACCGGTCGCGCGCGCGGCGCATCGCCTCGCCGAGGATGATGATGAGCGAGCAGGACAGCGCGAAGAGCACCAGCGCCATCACGTCCGACACGTCGTTGATGGCGACGCGGCCCGCCGGCGCGACGTAGCGCACGTTGACCAGCACGTAGCCGAGCGCCATGGCGAGGCTCGCCGGTCCCACGCCGCCGAACCACACCGCGACCGCCACCGCGCCGTAGAGCGTCACGTAAGGCACGCTCAGGCCCATCCACGGATCGAGGAACCAGCGCAGGAACACCGCCGCCATCGTGATCGCCGCCGCGCCGCCGTAGGCGGCCACCACGGAAAGGCGCGACAGGCGGCCGCCGCGGTTCGCGACGTCGCCGAGGAGGAAGGCGAGCAGCAGGCAGGCCGAGACGACGAAGCTCGCGCGCGAGGCGTGCCAGCCGACGGTGAAGGGCGCGCCGGCGAGGTTGGAGAGCGTGAGGTCGACAATCGACGCGACGAGCACCAGCCCGAGCCAGAGGTAGAGCACGTCGTTGAAGGCGCGTCGGAGCCAGATGACCGGCACACAGAGCGCACAAACGCCGACCGCAATCCACTGCACGGGCTCGGCGAGGGTGCCGAGCGTCAGGCCGAGCAGGTGCTCGAGATCGAGGTAGGCGGCGAGCGAGAAGGCGAGCGCCGCGGCGGCGAGGGTCAAGCCGCAAGCGGCGACCAGGCGCAGGTCGAGGCGTTCGCTGAACGGCGCCTCGGCGCGGCCGGCACGCAGCACCGCGCCGAAGAAGAGCAGCGCCATGCCGAGGCGCCAGGCGAGGTAGAGCCAGGCGCCGGTCTGCTGGTTGCCGATCGGCGGCTGCGGGAACAGCGCGCCGGGAAACGTGACGATGTGCGCGAGCGCCATCAGCCCGCCGAAGAGATAGGCGCAGGTCAGCACCAGGAACGCGCTGCGCCCGTTCTTGCGGTAGAGCGCGCCGAGCAGCAGCGCCGTGCACAGGTCGGCGAAGAGGATGCCGCCGCCATACGCGAGCACGATCTTCGGATCGGCGGGCGCCGGATCGCCGAGCCACGGCAGGATCGCCGCGGTCACCGCGATGTACAGCAGCGAGAGCGCCGCGAAAATGCGCAGCTGCGTGCTGCTGGGCGTGCGCTCGTCGAGTACGGGAGCTACGGTGGTCATCGCGACCGATCATACCCAGCGAAAAAATGCGGGCCGACCGCATTTTTCTCACTTGCGCAAAACAGTTTGTGTCGCCTGCAGGCGACGTTTGCTAGGCGGCGAGGCCGGAGTACTCGCGCAGCGTGTGGAAGCGGATCTTGGTCCAGCGCTCTTCGCGCACCTCGAGCTCGGCGCGGCTCGGCGCGAGGAAGGCGGGCACGCCGGCGGCGTCGTTGGCGACGAGATGGCGATGCGTGTCGATGAAGCGCCTGAGCTCGGTCGCGTCGTCGGAAGAAATCCAGCGCGCGCCGTAGAAGCCCGCCGGCAGGAGGCGCACCTCGGCGCCGTATTCGTGCGCAAGGCGATGCACCGCGACCTCGAACTGCAGCTGGCCGACGGCGCCGAGGATGGCCGCGCTGCCGTCGTGCGGATGGAAGATCTGGATCGCGCCTTCTTCGCCGAGCTGCTCGAGCCCGGCCTTGAGCTGCTTCGACTTGAGCGATGTGGTGAGCTCGACGCGGCGGAACACTTCCGGCGCGAAGAATGGCAGGCCGCGGAACTGCAGCGTCTCGCCCTCGGTGAGCGTGTCGCCGAGCCGGATCGTGCCGCGGTTGGGGATGCCGATGATGTCGCCCGCGTAGGCCTCCTCGACGATGTCGCGCCGCTGCGAGAGGAACGACACCACGCTCGAGGTCTTCACTTCCTTCTGCGAGCGGCAGTTGAGGAGCCGCATGCCGCGCTCGAAGCGCCCGGAACACACCCGCACGAAGGCGATGCGGTCGCGATGGCCGGGATCCATGTTGGCCTGGATCTTGAAGACCACGCCCGAGAAGGCGGCCTCGGTGGGCTGCACCTCCCGTTGGAAAGCGGGGCGGGCCATCGGCGCGGGCGCGTAGTCGACCAGCGCATCGAGCACTTCCTGCACGCCGAAGTCGTTGAGCGCGGAGCCGAAGAAGACCGGCGTCTGCCGTCCGGCGAGATACGCCTCGCGGTCGAACGAGTGCCCGGCGCCGCGCACCAGGTCGGCTTCCGCCTGCGCTTCCTCGAAGATCTGCTTTTCGAGCTCGTCCGTGCCATAGCGCTTCACCGTATCGCGCTGCAGCTCGAGCACGCCGCGGAAGCTCTTGCCCATGCCGATCGGCCAGGTGAACGGCGCCGCGGCCATGCCGAGCTCGCGCTCGATCTCGTCGACCAGCTCGAGCGGCGGCCGCGCGTCGCGGTCGAGCTTGTTGACGAAGGTGACGATCGGCGTGTTGCGCGCGCGGCAGACCTTCAGGAGGCGCAGCGTCTGCGGCTCGATGCCCTTGCCGGCGTCGATCACCATCAGCGCGGCGTCGACCGCGGTCAGCACGCGGTAGGTGTCTTCGGAGAAGTCCTGGTGGCCCGGCGTATCGAGCAGATTGATGACCGTGCCGCGGTATTCCATCTGCATCACCGAGCTCGCCACCGAGATGCCGCGCTGCTTTTCGATCTCCATCCAGTCGGAGGTGGCGTAGCGCGAGGCCTTGCGCGCCTTCACCGTACCGGCGATATGGATCGCGCCGGAGAAAAGCAGCAGCTTTTCCGTCAGCGTGGTCTTGCCGGCGTCCGGGTGCGAAATGATGGCAAAGGTCCGGCGCCGCGCGACTTCTTGCGCGATGCGGTCGTTCATGGGGCGCGCGATTGTACCAGTGCGGGGCACGAACCCGCGGCGCGCAGCGACGGCGCGGAAGAGGAAGAGTTAGTGCCCTGACCCCGAATTCAGTAATCTTCGCCTGGGAACCCACCACTTCCAGGAGAAAGCGCATGTCCGCATCGACCTCGATCCGCGCCAGCGGATTCGTCCTCCTTCTCGCCTGCACCTCGCTCGCCTTTACCCAGGCGCAGGCCCAGGCGCAGCGCGCGCCGGCGGCCTACGAGCCTTCGGTCGGCCAGCCGGGCAAGGACGTCGTCTGGGTGCCGACGCCGCAGGCGGTGGTCGACAGGATGCTCGACATGGCGAAGGTGACGGCGCAGGACTTCGTGATGGACCTCGGCTCCGGCGACGGCCGCACGGTGATCACCGCGGCGAAGCGCGGCGCGCGCGCGGTCGGCATCGAGTACAACCCGGACATGGTCGAGCTTTCCAAGCGCAACGCCGAGCAGGCCGGCGTCGCCGGCAAGGCGCAGTTCATGAAGGCCGACCTCTTCCAGACCGACTTCTCGAAGGCGACGGTGATCACGATGTTCCTGCTGCCGGACATCAACCTGAAGCTGCGGCCCAAGATCCTCAGCCTCAAGCCCGGCACCCGCGTCGTCTCGAACACCTTCACGATGGGCGAGTGGCAGGCCGACGAGACCGCCACCATCGAGCAGGGCTGCGACGGCTCCTGGTGCACGGCGCTCCTCTGGATCGTGCCGGCGAAGGTCGCCGGCACCTGGAAAGTGCCGCAGGGCGAAGTGACGCTGAAGCAGCAGTTCCAGATGCTGTCGGGAACGCTGCGCACGGAAGGCAAGACGATCCCCGTGGAAGGCAGGGTGCACGGCGTCGAGGTCACGCTGAAAGCCGGCAGCCGCAGCCTGAGCGGCAAGCTCAACGGCAAGCAGCTGGAACTGCACTGAGCCTCGAACGCCCGCGCGGGAGTCGTGCTAGGTTGCCGGCATGAGAGCCATGGACCACGCCGCCCTCCTCCACAAGGCGGCCCACAAGCTCGGCGGCGAGGAGGCGCTGCGACGCTCGCTCGGCGTCACCTGGCTCGAGCTGCAGGACTGGCTGCACGCCAATTCGGCGGTGCCGACCTCCATCTTCCTCAAGCTCGTCGACGTGCTCTCGGGCGATGCGGCGCCCCTCGCGAGCGAGCGCACGGCCCCGGCGCATCCGTTTCTCGACGAGCATGTACCGGCCGGCGAAAAGAGCGCAATTCTCGAGCGCGCGCTCGATGCCGCGATCGAGGCGGCCGATGCCGACTTCGGCAACCTGCAGCTGCTCGATCCCGACGGTCTGCTGCGCATCCGCGCGCAGCGCGGGTTCGAGGCGCCGTTCCTCGAATTCTTCGGCGTCGTCTCGGGCGAGACGGAGTCGGCCTGCGGCATCGCGCTCCTGACGCGCAAGCAGTTCAGCGTGCCGGACGTGGCGCGCAGCGACGTGCTGCGCGGCCCGGCCGGCGACGCGATCCTTGCCGCCGGCGTGCGCTCGGTGCAGTCGACGCCCCTCTTCGACCCGGCCGGCAAATTCCTCGGCGTGCTCTCGGTGCATCACCGCGCGCCCGGCGCGGCGGACGAGCGCGTCCTCGCGCTCCTCGCCGCGATCGCGCGCCGCGCCGGCGCCCTCCTTTAGGAATTCGGGGGCAGGGCACTAACTCCGATGACGCGGGACCCGATGTTCCTGATCATCGCGGGGGCGATCACGGCGCTCTTCCTGCCGTTCGCGCTCGCGTTTCCTCAGGGACTTGCGGCGAAGATGGGCGCGGTGCTCGTCCTGGTGGCTGCGGCAGCCGGGATTTCGGCGCTGGTCATGAAGCTGCGCCGCAAATAGAACGACCCACTACTGCTCAACAGCAAATCCACAGGCTATCCACAGGGGGCTGTGGACAATTGAGAGGGCCGCTAGCGCCGGCCCCTGACGCGGACGTGGGACTCCTCGCCGCAGATGATGTCGACCAGGCGCATGAAGACATTGCGGGGCAATTCGGTGTGGGCGTTCCAGCTGGAGAACTCGAGCTCGCTCGCGCCGAGGTGAAGCCGCAGCTTTTCCTCGCCGCCGAGGAGCTCGGCGGCGCGCCGCAACGCGCGATTATGCAGTTCGTGGTGCACCAGTCCCTCCCCTTTGTTGCCC
>DATDCR010000354.1:0-14294 GCA_036524215.1 Burkholderiales bacterium | reverse complement strand
AGGGCCGAGGAGATCATCGAATGGGCACGCGGGCGCATGGCGGCGTTCAAGGTGCCGCGCATCGTGCAGTTCGTCGAGCGCTTGCCCAAGACCGCGACCGGGAAGATTCTCTGGCGCGAACTGCAGGAAAAGGAACGGATGAAATGAAATACGTGCTGCTGTTGGCTGCCCTTATCGCTGCGCCGGCCCTGGCGCAGGTCACCGTGGAAAACGCCTGGGCGCGCGCCACGCCGCCGGGCGCCAGGATCGGCGCCGGCTACTTCACGTTGCGCAATACGGGGACTACCGCCGACCGTCTGGTGGCCGTGTCATCCCCGGCCGCGGCGCGCGTGGAAACGCATGTCACCGTCAAGGAAGGCGACGTGTCAAAGATGCGTGAAGTGAAGGGCTACGAGGTTCCCGCGAAGGGCAGCCTGGAGCTCAAGCCGGGCGGATCGCACTTGATGTTCGTGGACATCAAGGCGCCTTTCAAGGAGGGCCAGCGCATCGAAGCCCTGCTCAGGTTCGCCAAGGCCGGCGAGGTGAAGGTGCAGTTCGAGGTGCGGCCGCTCGGCAGCGCTTCGCACGAGCACCAGCACATGCACTGATCAGCGCAGGAAGGTGTGTGCGAGCCACCACGACAGGCCCGCGATGAATGCGGAGCAAGGAATGGTGAGAATCCAGGCCCAGACGATGTTTCCGGCGATACCCCAACGCACGGCCGAAACGTTCTGCGTGGCGCCTACACCCACGATGGAGCCGGTGATCGTGTGGGTGGTCGAGACCGGAATGCCGAGCGCGGCGGTGGCGAAAAGCGTGATCGCGCCGCCCGTTTCGGCGCAGAAGCCGCCGACCGGCCGCAACTTCGTGATGCGCTGGCCCATCGTCTTGACGATGCGCCAGCCGCCGAACGCCGTCCCCAAGCCAATCGTGACGTAGCACGCGATCACCACCCAGCCCGGGACGGGCGCGTCGCGTGCCGTGTAGCCGCCCGCCACCAGCAGCATCCAGATGATGCCGATGGTCTTTTGCGCGTCGTTGCCGCCATGGCCAAGGCTGTAGAGCGAGGCGGAGACGAGCTGCAGGCGGCGAAACCATCGGTCGACGCGGCTTGGCGGCGTGCGGGCGAAGATCCACGCCACGCCGAGCATCATCGCCGAGCCGAGCACCAGCCCGAGAAGCGGCGAGATGAAAATGAAAACCACGGTCTTGACGATCCCGGGAGCGACCAACGCCCACGTGCCGGCCTTGGCCACGGCTGCGCCGACCAGCCCGCCGACGAGCGCATGCGACGAAGACGACGGGATGCCGTAATACCAGGTGATGATGTTCCAGGCGATGGCGCCCATCAGCGCGCCGAAGACCAGGTAGTGGTCGACGATCCCCTGGTCGACGATGCCCTTGCCTACGGTCATCGCGACACTCAGGTGGAAGATGAACAAGGCCACGAAGTTGGCCACCGCGGCCAGCATCACCGCCTGGTACGGCTTGAGCACTCGCGTCGAGACGACGGTGGCGATCGAATTGGCGGCGTCGTGAAAGCCGTTCAGGAAATCGAAGGCGAGCGCGATGAGCACGAGCGCGACCAGCACCCCCAGGCCGAACTGCGAGGCGGCGGCACCATCCATCACGAATTCTCTAGGACGATTCCCTCGACGACGTTCGCGACGTCCTCGCAGCGATCGGTGATCGATTCAAGGAGGTCGTAGATCACCCGCAGCTTCATCACCTGCTTGAGGTCGTTTTCTTCGCGGAAGAGCTTCGACATCGCCGCTCGCATGACGCGGTCGGCGTCAGACTCGAGGCGGTCGATCTCCTCGCAGCCCTTGAGGATGGCGGCCGGCGCCTTGATGTTGGTCAGCAGGCTGACCGCCGTCCTGACCCGCTCGCAGCACTGCTGGCAGATCTCGGCGAGCTGGCGCGCTTCGGGGGTCACGGTGCGCAGGTCGTACAACGCAACCGACTCGGCCACGTCCTGGATCAGGTCCAGGATATCGTCCATCGCCGTGATCAGCTGGTGGATCTGGTCGCGGTCGAACGGCGTGATGAAGGTCTTGTGCAGGAGCGAGATGCACTCGTGCGTGATCTTGTCGGCCGCGCGCTCCGCGGCATCGATGCGCTGCGCATGCGCATCGAGCTCGTCGAACTGGCCGATCATCGCGGCGAGCTCCCGGCTTCCTTCGACGATGCGCTCGGCGTGGGCATTGAACAGATCGAAGAACTTGCCCTCGCGGGGCATCAGGCGTCCGAGCATGGCCGTCTCCGTTTTAGTCGGGCGCGATTGTATAGGCCCGACCGGCGCTCAGGCGGAAAAACTTATCCCCAGCTCGCGCAGGCGTTCGACTTCTTTCTCGCTGAATCCCCAGTCGCGCAGCGCCGCGGCGCCGCCTTGCCCGCGCTCGGGTGATGCCGAGCGCACGCCCCCCGGCGTGCGCGAAAAGCGCGGCGCCGGCGCCGGCTGCTCCACGTTCGCCACGTTGACGAAAGCCTGACGCGACCGGGCGTGCGGGTGCGTGCGGGCTTCGGACCAGCCGAGCACCGGCGCAAAGCAGGCGTCGGAACCTTCGAACACCTGGCACCACTGCTCGCGCGTCCTGGTCTTGAACGTTTGCTTGAACCGTTCGCGCATCTGCGGCCAGCGCGCGCGATCGTGCTGCGGCGGCAGATCGCGCAGGCCGAGGCGAGCCGCCAGCTCGGCGAAGAATTTCTCCTCGATGGCGCCGATCGCCACGTACTTCCCGTCGGCCGTCTCGTAGACGTCGTACCAGGGCGCGCCGGTATCGAGGATGTTGACGCCGCGCTCCTCGCTCCATTGGCGCGCGGCGAGGAAGCCATGGAACATCGCGGCGAGAAGCGAAGCCCCGTCGACCATCGCGGCATCGACGACCTGGCCCCGACCGGAGCGTTGCGCCTCGATGACGCCGCACGCCACGCCGAAGGCGAGCAGCATGCCGCCGCCGCCGAAGTCGCCGACCAGGTTGAGCGGCGGCACCGGCGCCTCGCCCTTGCGGCCGAACGCCTGCAGCACGCCGGAAAGCGCGATGTAGTTGATGTCGTGGCCCGCGCGCGCCGCGAGCGGGCCCTCCTGGCCCCAGCCCGTCATTCGGCCATAGACGACCTTCGGGTTCGCGGCCAAGGCCTGCTGCGGGCCGAGCCCGAGCCGCTCCATCACGCCCGGACGGAAGCCTTCGAGCAGCGCATCGGCGCGCGCGATGAGCGCGAGCGCCGCTTCGGCGCCTTGCGGCGACTTGAGGTCCAGCGTGACGGAGCGCTTGCCGCGCAGCATGACGTCGTACCAGCGTTCGCGCTTGAGGCCGAGGTCGGACGACCCGGGGCGGTCCACGAGCAGCACGTCGGCGCCCATGTCGGCCAGCAGCATGCCGGCAAATGGCGCCGGGCCGATCGCCTCGAACTCGAGGATCCTGACGCCGGCGAGCGGGCCACTCATGCCTCGATAATACAGAATGCCCGCGCGCTATCCCGAGCGCATCGTCTGCCTCACCGAGGAGACCACGGAGACGCTCTATCTTCTCGGCGAGGAGCGGCGCATCGTCGGCATCTCGGGCTACACCGTGCGGCCGGCGCGGGCGCGCAAGGAGAAGCCGCGCGTTTCCGCTTTCCTGTCCGCCAGGAACGACGCCATCCTCGCGCTGGCGCCGGACCTGGTGCTCGGCTTCTCCGACCTGCAGGCCGACATCGGGCGCGACCTGGCGAAGGCGGGCTTGAATGTGATGCTCTTCAACCAGCGCTCGATCGAGGAGATCCTGTCGATGATCCTCGTCCTCTCGTCGATCGTCGGCGCCGTGGCGCGCGGCGAGCAGCTGGTGGGCCGCCTCGAGGGCCATCTTGCCGAAGTACGGCGCAGCGCGGCTCGCCTGCCACGCCGCCCGCGCGTCTACTTCGAGGAATGGGACGAGCCCATGATCAGCGCCATCCGCTGGGTGAGCGAGCTGATCGCGATCGCCGGCGGCGACGATGTCTTCGCGGCAAAGTCGAGATGCCACGCCGCGAGCGGACGCGTGGTCACCTCGGAAGAGGTGATCGCGAAATCACCGGAGCTCATCATCGGCTCGTGGTGCGGAAAGAAATTCCGCCCCGAGCGCGTAGCTGCGCGCCCCGGCTGGCAAGCCGTTCCTGCCGTCAAGGCGAAGCAGCTGCACGAGGTGAAATCGAGCGAGATCCTGCAGCCGGGACCGGCGGCGCTCACCGACGGCGTGCGCCGGCTTCACGCCATCATTGCGGGCGCTGGTGCTAGCGCTTCTCCTCCAGGTGCACGTTGAGCTGCGGAAACGGGATCTCGATGCCGCGGTCCTCGAAGCCTTTCTTCAGCCGCTTGAGGAATTCGCGCTTCACGTTCCATTGCTGGTTCGGCGGGATGACCTTCAGCCGCGCGCGCAGGATGACCGCCGAGTCGGCCAGCTTCTCCACGCCGGCGATATCGATGGGCTCGGCGAGGCGCTCCCTCCATGCGGCGTCGGCGCGCATCGCTTCGCCGACGGCGCGCATCACCTCGAGCGCCTGATCGGCATCCGCGGAGTAGGACACCCCCACCTCGATGGCGGCGTGCGCGAAGCCGCGCGTGCGGTTGGTGACGATCTTGATCTCGCCGTTCGGCACGAAATGCACGTGGCTGTCGAAATCGCGCAGCCGCACATAGCGCAGCGTGACTTCCTCGACCAGCCCGCTCTTGCCGGCGACTTCGACCACGTCGCCTTCGCGGATCTGGTCGTCGAGCAGGATGAAGAAGCCGTTGAAGTAATCCTTGATCAGGCTTTGCGCGCCGAAGCCGATGGCGACGCCGGCGACGCCGGCCGTAGCGAGAATCGGAGCCACCGAGATGCCGAGCTCGCCGAGGATCAGCATGCCCGCGACGAGCACGATGATCACCGCGGCGGCGTTGCGAAAGACGCGCGCCAGCGTCTCGATGCGCTGCTGCTCGTCCGCGCTCGGGCTCTTGGTCTGCATGTAGCGGCGAAACACCTTGATCAGGTGCGCCGCCAGGGCCTCGAGCAGCCAGGCGAGGCCGAGGATGACGACAATGCGGACCGCGGTGATGGACGCCGCCCGGACCTCGGCGTCCAGCTCGCGGAAGTAGTTGAGGAGATCCCTCAGGTGACTAGCGCGCTGCTAGTGCAGACCCAGGCTCGCTTCGATGTTGCGCACCATGGCGACCAGGCGCGGGCCGAGATCGTCCTCGAGCTGGCCTTTCTTCACCATGAACGCCGGCACGATGCAATTGAACGCGACGATCTCGCCGTCGACCGTGCGGCGCATCGGCACGCCGACCGCGTGCACCTCGCGGCGCAGCTCGCCGTTCGAGGCGCAGAAGCCGCGCGTGCGGATATCGTCGAGCGACTTGTCGATCGTGGCGCGGTATTTGCGGTGCGATTCCGGCTCCTTCACCTTCATCTGGTTCAGCACGGCTTCACGCTCGGGTGGCGTGCACGCGGCGAGGAACGCGCGGCCGATCACCGAGTGCGAGATCGGCACCGAGGTGCCGATGTCGGGCAGCGTGGTGATGCCGTTGCCGCTGCGGCAGGATTCGACGTAGACCATGTTCAGGCGATCGCGCACGCCCATCGACACGGAGCCGTTGCAGTGGTCGGCCAGCTCCTTCATCAGCGGGCGCGCCACCTGGCGCACGTTCATCGAGGCGAGCAGCGGATAGCCGATCGAAAGCACCGCCGAGCCGAGCTGGTATTTGCCCAGGCGCATGTTGTGCCGCAGGTAGCCGAGCTTGGTCAGCGTGTAGGTGAGCCGCGACACCGTGGGCTTCGGGAGCCCCGTGCGCACGGAGATTTCCTTGTTGCCAAGCAGGGGCTCGAGCGGCGTGAAGCAACGCAAGACCTCCAGGCCGCGCGCCAGCGTGGTGGCGAACTGCCTATCCCCTTCGTGCTCGTAGCTGAATGTACCGGTCGGTGGCGAAAGCGGTGCGGCGGGTTCTGGTGCGCCCATGAGAATCTCGGTTCCTTCCTGGAATTTGTTTCTTTTGAGGTCTAAAGCGAGATGTTTCGCGTTTCGCTATTCTGGCCCCAAGTCGGGATGTGTCAACTTAGTCATATGATATTTCACATAGTGAAATGATGCTCGGTCCCCGCCCATCGCTGTTCGATTTAACCGGAAAGGTCGCTCTCGTCACCGGCGCGACGCGCGGCATCGGCAAATCGATCGCCACAGAGCTTGCGCGGGCGGGCGCCAAGGTCGCTTTGTGCAGCCGCAAGGCCGACGCGTGCGAGCAGACGCGCCGCGAGCTCGAGCAAGACGGCCATCAAGTGCTCGCTTTGCCGTGCAACGTGTCGCGAAAGCCCGAGCTCCAGGCGCTCGTCGATGCGACGCTCGCCAAATGGGGTCGCATCGACATCGTCGTCGCCAATGCGGCGGCCAATCCTTATTACGGCCCGCTAACCGGCATTTCCGATGAAGCTTTCGACAAGATCATCGGCAATAACGTGAAGAGCGTCCTGTGGCTCGCGGGCATGACCCTTCCAGGCATGAACGCCGGCGGAAGCTTGATCGTCGTCGGCTCCATCGGCGGCCTGCTCGCGAATACCGTGATCGGCGCCTACGGCGTGTCGAAGGCCGCGGTCCATCACCTAGTACGCAACCTCGCCGCGGAGTGGGGTCCGAAGAACGTGCGCGTGAACGCGATCGCGCCCGGACTGGTGAAGACGGAGTTCGCGCGCGCGCTGTGGGAAGACGACAAGCGTCGCACCGAGCGGCTCGAGCTCACGCCGCTGCGCCGCCTCGGCGAGCCGCGCGACATCGGCGGCATCGCCGTATTCCTCGCCTCCGATGCCGCCGCCTTCATCACCGGTCAATGCATCGTCGCCGACGGCGGCGTGAGCATCGTCTAGGTGGGGTAGACTTTTCGGCCCTCGCGGAGCTTTTTCCATGGATCTCAATTACTCGGCCGATGAGCTCGCCTTTCGCGACGACGTGCGTGCCTGGCTGCGCGCCAACCTGCCGGCCGAGCTGCGCGAGAAGGTCGAGAGCTACGCGCATCTTTCGCGCGACGACCTGCTGCGCTGGCACCGCATCCTGGCGAAGAAGGGCTGGGTCGCGCCGGCGTGGCCGAAGGAATGGGGTGGAACCGGCTGGAACGTGGTGCAGCGCTACCTCTTCGAGGAGGAGCTCGGCTACGCCGGCGGCCCGCCGATCATTCCGTTCGGCGTCACCATGTGCGCCGCGGTGCTGCTGCGCTTCGGCACCGAGGCGCAGAAGAAGCGCTTCCTGCCGCGCATCTACAACGGCGACGACTTCTGGTGCCAGGGCTACTCGGAGCCCGGCTCCGGCAGCGACCTCGCTTCCCTGAAGACGAAAGCGGTGCGCCACGGCGACCACTACGTCGTCAATGGCCAGAAGATCTGGACCACGCTCGGACATTACGCCGACTGGATCTTCTGCCTGGTGCGCACCGACCCGACGATGGAGAAGCGCCAGGAGGGCATTTCCTTCCTGCTGATCGACATGAAGAGCCCCGGCATCACCGTGCGGCCGCTGATCCTGATGGACGGCGCGCACGAGGTGAACGAGGTGTTCTTCGACGACGTGAAAGTGCCGGCGGAGAACCTGGTCCACGACGAGGGGAAGGGCTGGACGGTCGCGAAGTATCTGCTCGGCTACGAGCGCATGAACAGCGGGCGCATCGGCGAATCGAAGCGCCAGCTCGCGCGCCTGAAGGAATACGGCGCGCAGCGCATGAGCGACCTGCGCTGGCGCGACCGCCTGTCGCGGCTCGAAGTGGAGCTGACGGCGCTCGAGATCACCAACCTGCGCTTCCTCGACCGCATGCGCCGCACCGGCCAGCCGCCGGGCGCCGACGTGTCGATGCTCAAGCTCAAGGGCACCGAGATCCAGCAGGGACTCACCGAGCTGATGCTCGAAGCGACGGA
Organism: Burkholderiales bacterium; assembly: GCA_036524215.1. Taxonomy (GTDB): domain Bacteria; phylum Pseudomonadota; class Gammaproteobacteria; order Burkholderiales; family SG8-39; genus SCGC-AG-212-J23. Next base: position 6,423 of record DATDCR010000354.1, on the reverse strand, counting down.
CCCGGCGGCGAGCGATGCGCTGTCGGAAGCGATCCGCAAGCGCTACCTCAACATGCGCAAGACCACCATCTACGCCGGCTCGAACGAAATCCAGAGGAACATCATCGCCAAGATGACACTTGGGCTTTAAGGCAAAGGCAGGCCTATGAATTTCGATTACAGCGAAGAGCAGCAGCTGCTCGCCGATTCGGTTCGGCGCTATCTTGCGAAAAGCTACGACTTCGAGGCGCGCAAGAAGATCGTTGCCGGCGAGGGCTGGAGCGCCGAGGCATGGGCCCAATTCGCGCAGATCGGACTCACCGGCGTTCCCATTTCGGCGGAGCACGGCGGCTTCGGCGGCGGTGCGGTCGACCTGATGGGCGTGATGGAGGCGTTCGGCGAGGCGCTCGTCGTCGAGCCTTATCTCTCCCTGGTGCTGGCCGCGCGCCTCATCGAGCGCGGCGGCTCCGCTGCGCAAAAGCAGGCGCTCCTTCCCGTTGTCGTCGAAGGAAGGGTGAAACTGGCGTTTGCGCACCAGGAAGAAGGCGCGCGTTACGCGGTCGACGCGGTGCGCACGAAAGCGACACGCAAAGGAGCGGGGTGGCTGCTCGAAGGCGAGAAGCGCGCCGTGACCGGTGCGCCGCTTGCCGAACACCTCGTCGTGAGCGCGCGCGCGGGGGACGGCATCGCGCTATTCCTCATCGATCGCGCGAAAGCGCAAGTGCGGGCGCGTCGCACGATGGACGAGCGTCTCGCGGGAGATGTCGTTCTGCACGGCGCCCAGGCCGAGCGCATCGACGGCGGCCTGCCAGCCATAGAGGAGGCAATGGACTTCGGCACGGCGCTCGTCTGTGCCGAAGCCGTCGGCGTCATGAAGTTCGCCTGCGATACCACGCTCGAGTACCTGAAGACGCGCAAGCAGTTCGGCGTGCCGATCGGCACGTTCCAGGCCCTGCAGCATCGCATGGTCGACATGTTCATCGCGCTCGAGCAGGCACGCTCGATGGCCTGCCTCGCGTGCAGTACGGTGGACGGCGGCGCTTCCCCGGCGGCTGTTGCCCGCTCGATCTCGGCGGCCAAGATCAAGATCGCCGACGCCGCGCGCCACATCAGCCAGGAGGCGGTGCAGCTCCACGGCGGCATGGGCATGAGCGAGGAGCTGAAGGTGAGCCATGCGTTCCGGCGCCTTACCGTCATCGCGCGCGAGTTCGGCGACGCGGATCACCACCTCGCGCGTTTCGCATCGCTGTAAGGAGCGCTGATGGCCGAGAACAAAGCGTGGACGCTCGCCAGCTATCCCACCGGGTGGGTGACGCAGGACAACTTCAAGCTCGTGAGCTCTCCCGTGCCGAAGCCCGCGGATGGCGAGGTGCTGGTGAAGAACCTGTGGCTCTCGCTCGATCCCTACATGCGCGGCCGCATGAGCCAGCAGAAGAGCTACGCCAAGGGCGTCGAGATCGGCCAGGTAATGGAGGGGGAGACGGCGGGCGAGGTCGTCGAGTCGCGCGCGCCCGACTTCAGGCCGGGCGACAAGGTCGTCGCTCGACTCGGCTGGCAGCTCTACGGCTGCGTCAAGGCGCGCGGCGAGATTCGCAAGGTCGACGACCGGGCGGCGCCGCTCTCGTATTACCTCGGCATTCTCGGCATGCCCGGCAGGACGGCCTATTTCGGGCTAAAGGAGATCGGCCAGCCCAAGGCCGGCGAGACGCTGGTCGTGTCGGCGGCCTCGGGCGCGGTGGGCAGCGTGGTCGGCCAGCTTGCGAAGCTCTCGGGTGCGCGCGTGGTCGGCATCGCCGGCGGCCGCGAGAAGGGCGATTACGTGACGCGCGAGCTCGGCTTCGACGCCTGCGTCGATTACAAGGCCGGAAATCTCTCGCGCGATCTTGCGCAGGCTTGCCCCAAGGGCATCGACGTCTACTTCGAGAACGTGGGCGGCGAAATGCTCGACACGCTGCTCGCGCAGATGAACACCTTCTCGCGCATTGTCGTGTGCGGACTCATCTCGCAGTACAACGTCACCCAGCCCTACGGCCTGAAGAACTTCCGCTATGTCCTGACCAACCGCATCAAGGTCCAGGGCATGATCGTGTTCGACTGGTTCAAGCGCTACGGCGAGGCGGAAAAGGCGCTCGCCGAGCATCTTGCGGCCGGCAAGCTCAAATACCGCGAATCGGTCGTGCAGGGGCTGGAGAATGCCCCGCGCGGCTTCATCGAGCTGCTGCAGGGTAAGAACTTCGGAAAACAAATCGTCAACCTGGGATGAAACGATGATCGATCTCTATACCTGGCCGACGCCCAACGGGCACAAGGTCCACATCATGCTCGAGGAGTGCGGGCTCGAATACCGCGTGCATCCGATCGACATCGGGGCCGGCGACCAGTTCAAGCCCGAGTTCCTCGCCATCTCGCCGAACAACAAGATCCCGGCGATGGTCGACCAGGAAGGGCCGGACGGAAAGCCGATGGCGCTCGCCGAGTCGGGCGCCATGCTCTTCTACCTGGCGTCGAAGACCGGGAAGTTCCTGCCCAAGGACATCCGCAAGCGCTGGCAGGTGATGCAGTGGGTGATGACGCAGATGGGGCACGTCGGTCCGATGCTCGGGCAGGCGCACCACTTCCTCGGCTACGCGCCGGAGAAGATCGAGTACGCCATGAACCGCTACAAGAACGAGGCGAACCGCCTCTACGGCGTGCTCGACAAGCAGCTGGCGAAAAGCGAGTGGCTCGCCTGCGACGAGTACACGATCGCCGACATGGCGACCATGCCGTGGCTGCGCGCGCCGGAGCGCCAGGGCGTGAACATCGAGGAGTTCCCGCACGTGAAGCGCTGGCGCGACCGTATCGCCGAGCGGCCGGCGGTGAAGAAGGCGCTCGAGGTGCTCGCCGACCGGCGCCGGCAGACGCCGGGGTTCAGCAAGGAGCAGGCGGAGGTGCTGTTCGGCGCGAAACAATATGCCAAGAGGTGAGCTGCAGGGGAAGGTCGCCTGGATCACCGGCGGCGGCTCCGGCATCGGCCTCGCCGGCGCCATCGAGCTCAGCAAGGCGGGCGCGAAGGTCGTCATTTCGGGGCGCAGCGATGCGACGCTGAAGGAAGCGCTGAAGCAATTCGATGGCGAGATGCAAGTGTGCGACGTCGGCAACAAGGCGCAGGTCAAGCGCGCCGCCGAGGCGATCCTCGAGCGCCACGGCCGCGTCGACATCCTGATCAACAGCGCCGGCATCAACCTGCCTCGACGCAACTTCCACAACGTCACCAACGAAGGCTGGGACGAGATCGTCGCCGTCAACCTGTCCGGCATGTTCTATTGCATACAGGCCGTGCTGCCCGGCATGCGCAGCCGCAAGGAGGGCCTGATCATCAACGTGTCCTCCTGGGCGGGTCGCTACGCGACCACGCTTACCGGACCGGGCTACAACGCGACCAAGCGCGCCGTCCTCGCGCTCACGGAAGAGATCAACATGGAAGAGTGCGCGAACGGCATTCGTGCCACGTCGATCCTGCCGGGCGAGGCGGCCACGCCGATCCTGGAGAAGCGCCCCGTGCCGCCGCCGCCCGAAGTGCGCGCGCGCATGCTGCAGGCCGAAGACCTGGGCCGCACGATCCTGTTCATCGCCACGCTGCCGCCGCGCGCGTGCGTGAACGAGATCATCATCTCGCCGACCTGGAACAGATTCCTGCTCGGCGGCCTGGAAGCCGCGAAATAGCAAAATGGGGTCAGATCCACATTTCCAGCGACGCGCAGCTGAGGAAATGTTGATCTGACCCCATTTTCACGCATCGTCCTGCCGTTCCTGGCGGGCTATTTCCTGTCGTACGTGTTCCGTGCCGTGAATGCCGTGCTCGCGCCGACGCTCGCGCGCGAGTTCGGCCTCACCGCGGCGGAGCTCGGCTTCCTTACCGGGGTGTATTTCTTCTCCTTCGGCCTGTTTCAGATTCCGCTCGGCCTGCTGCTCGATCGCTTCGGCCCGCGCCGCGTGAACGGCACGCTGCTGGTGGTCGCCGCGATGGGCGGGCTTGTGTTCGCGAACGCCCAATCCTTCGGCACGCTGGTGCTCGCGCGCGGCCTGATCGGGCTCGGCGTGTCGGCCTGCCTGATGGCCAGCATCCAGGCCTTCGTGCTCTGGTTCGCGCCCGAGCGCACGGCGACGATGATCGCGATCGCATTCTCGGTCGGCGGATTGGGTGCGCTCGCCGCCTCGACGCCGCTCGACGCAGCGCTGCAGCACTTCGACTGGCGGCAGGTGTTTACCTTCCTCTCGCTCGCCACCATCGCGCTCAGCGCGCTTTTCGCCCTCTGGGTGCCCGAGCATGCGCCGAAGGCGCGGGCCGCGCCGCTCGCGGCGCAGCTCGACGGCCTCGGCCGCATCCTGCGCGACGCCGGCTTCTGGCGCGCGGCGCTCGCCATTGGCGCCAACCAGTGCGCCGTGGTGTCGCTGTTCACGCTCTGGATCACCGCCTGGCTGCGCGACGTGGCGGGCTACGATCGCGCCTCCGCGGCGGCCGGCCTTGGCTGGGTGGCCGTGGCGATGATCGGCGGCTATCTTTTCTTCGGCCGCCTGGCCGACATCCTTTCGCGCCGCGGGCGCTCGCCGCTGTGGCTCTTCATCATCGGCGTGGCGGCCTCGTTGAGCATGCTCGCGCTCCTCGCGGCGCGCGTGACGACAGGCGCCGTGGGGATCTGGGCGGCGTTCGTCTTCTTCGGCACGGGCGCAACGCTCGCGCACTCGATCGCCACGCGCCGCTATCCGCGCGAGATGGCCGGGCGCGTCAACACTGCGCTCAACACCTTCACCTTCGTCGGCATTTTCCTCGGCCAGTGGGCGACCGGCATCGTGCTGAACGCCTTCCCGCCCTCGGCGAGCGGCTATGATCCGCGCGGCTACTCGTATGCGCTGGCCGGACTGGCGGTGATCCAGGCCGCCGGCCTGGCCTGGCTCTGGTCCGGTCGTCGACTTCTTATTCGCTGAAGTAGATGTCCTGGTACGCGGTATAGATCGACGCCGCCATGACCGGTCCCAGGATCAGCCAGCCGAGCATGAACGGGATCGACGCGATCACCGCGGCGATGAGAAGGACCAGCCCGTAGAAGAGAAACGGCAGCACGTTCTTCAGGCAGCCGGCGAAGCTCGCCTTCATCGAGTCGACGGCGCCGAGCTCGTGGAACACGACGAGCGGCGGCGCGAACCAGAGCGCCATGACGAGCGGCAGCATCAGCGCGACCATCAGCAGCAGCGCGATGGCGAGGGTGATCCCCATGCCCGCGAGCGCTTCCGGCGAGCTGCCGCCGCTCATCGCCGTGAAGAGTCCGACGCCGGTGATGACCGATACCACGAGCATGATGACGATCGTTCCGGCGAGGTAGAGGCCGCCCACGGCGGCGAGCGTGCCGAAGCGATGCTTGAAGCCGGCGAAGAGCTGCGAGAACTGCATCTCGCCGCCCTGTGCGGCGGTGCGGCTCGCCATCACGAGTCCGGCCGTGAACACCGGCCCGAGCACGAAGCTCGCGATCGGGCCGAGCACCGGAATCACGGCCAGCACGATGAAGATCAGCGCGAGGACGAGCGCCATGCCGATCCAGGTTCCCACCGCCGCGCGGAAGATCGACCACGCGGCGCTGATCCAGGTCCAGCCGTTTCCCGTCGGCACGGTGCGCCCCGCAGGGGCGAAGCTTCCGGGCAGCACGGTCGTTTCGTCGGCGCTCATTTCGGCTTCTCCTTGTGCAGGACGCGCACCGTGGCGACGGCCTTCGCCACGAGCGAGCCGTCCTCGTTTTTCGCTTCGGCCTCGACGAAGCTCATGCTGCGGCCGTCTTTCAGCACGCGCGCCTCGGCGAGCAGCTTGCTGCCGCTGCCGCCGCCGATGAAGGAGGTGGAAAGGTTGATGGTGATGACGCCCACCGACTCGGGGTGCAGCGTGCGCGCGGCCGTGCACAGGGCGACATCGAGCAGCGACATGATCACGCCGCCGTGCACCGTGCCGAGGCTGTTGGTGAACGGCTTGTCGACCGGCACGGAAAGCGTGGCCGTGCCTTTGCCGAGCGCGTCGGTGGAAATCTTGAGCAGCTGGAGGAAGGGAATGCGCTTCTGGAACTCGCGCGTGAACTGCAGCGCCTCGCTGCGGTTCATATGATCGTCGCGCCGCCGTCGACCGCGATGGCCTGGCCGGTGATGTGGCGCGACGCTTCCGAGGCGAGCAGCACCGCGAGGCCCTTCAGGTCCTCGTCGTTGCCGAGCCGCCGCGTCGGCGTGTGATCGATGATGAACTGGCCGGCCTTGTCGAGCACGCCCTTCGACATTTTCGACGGAAAGAAGCCGGGGCAGATGGCGTTCACCGTGATGCCGTGCTCGCCCCATTCCGCCGCCAGCGCGCGCGTGAAGTTGATGACGCCGCCCTTGCTGGCGTGATAGGCGATGCCGCGCATGATGCGCGGGTCGGTGGCGGTC
>DATDCR010000353.1:0-4460 GCA_036524215.1 Burkholderiales bacterium | reverse complement strand
TTCACCGGCCTGCTGCCGCGCACCGACGCCGCGGCGCTGGCGAAGGCCGCCTGACGTGGACGGCGGCGCCGGCACCGTGCGGCCGCGCGTGCTTTGCGTCGACGACGAGCCGCATGTCCTGCGCGCGCTCGTCTGGCTGCTGGGCGGCCGATTCGACGTTTGCACCGCGACCAGCGCCGTTGATGCGTTGAGCCTGGTCCAGAAGAACGACTACGACGTCGTCATCAGCGACCAGCGCATGCCGGGGATCACCGGGGTGGAATTCCTTCGCGACGTGCGCCGCCATGCGCCGCGCGCGATGCGCATCCTCCTCACCGGCTATTCCGACCTCGACGCGATGGAGCGCTCGGCGAACGAGAGCGAGGTGTTCCGCTTCATCGCCAAGCCGTGGAGCGTGCAGGAGCTGGTCGCGGTCGTCGGCGAAGCCGCCGACATCGCGCAGCAGACGTCCGTGGCGGCGGTTGAAGCGCCGCCGGAGGCGGCCGACCGGCGCAAACGCGAGATTCTCGTCTTCGATTCCGCCGAGAGCGCGAAACTGGTGGCCGAAGAGCTCGGCGAGCTCGCGCAGGTGCACGCCGCCGTCGACTACGCGCAGGCGCTCGAGGCGCTTGCCACGCACCCGATCGCAATCCTGGTCTCCGAGATGCAGGTGGGCGAAGTGGAGGCGACGCGGCTCATCCGGGCGGCGAAGGAAAGGCACCCGGCAATCGTGAGCGTGGTGTTCAGCGCAACGCGCGATGCGCAGCATCTGATGGCGCTGGTCAACCAGGGCCAGGTGTTCCGCCTGATTCCCAAGCCGGCGAAACCGGGGTTCGTACGCCTGGTTGTCGAGACGGCACTGCGCCGCCACCGCGAACTGGAACGGCACCCGGGCCTTATCGACCGCTATCGCGGCGCGGTGAGCGCGGCCGCGAAGGAGGCCCTCGAGCATGATCTCGGGGTCATGGCGCGCGCCGCCGCGGCGCACGAGGCGAAAGCGAAGGAGAGCCGAAGCGGCGTGATACGCTGGCTCCTTGGAAAGTAGCGAACGGGGGAGCGAAATCCACGACCGGTACTGGCTGGCGCTATTGCTTGCCGGGATGATCGCTTTCTCCCACGCCCAGGCTGGCGAACCGGTGGTCTGGAATTGCTGGTATGACGCGGACGGCGGGTTTCGACTGACTTGCGACCTGCCGGATCCCGAGCTCGCCTGGGAGCCGGTGCCCGACGGCAGCGAAAGCGAAGTACTACGCGCGCAATGGCGCGACGCGGTGCTTTCGAACCAGCCGAGCCTCGCGGCAAGCCTGGTGCGCCGGCATCCGGTCGAGTTCGCCGCGATGCGCGTTTACATTCCCCTGTACGGTCCGCCCGATGAGGATCTTCGCCGGGCGCAGCGGCTCGCGCGCGCGGTGTTGTGCGCAAGACACCCGTTGTGCAGCGTGGCGTTCGACCCCACCCCGGCGATTCGCGACCTGCGCTCCCGCTAGGCAGTGGCGCACTCCTTGCAGTAACTCTGCGCGGGGCGAGAAAAGGCGGGCGATACCACCATCGCTTGCCGCGAGCGGGAAAAGGATTCCCGAAGTTGGGGAGAGGGTGCTTGCCAGGGGCCAAGATGCGGGTGAGAGCGGGCGAGGGCGATGACGCCGGGCCGGGCGATGCGCCCGGCGAGGCCGCGTCGGCGGTGCCCGTGATGCTTGCCTACGTCGAGCGGGGCGAGCGCTGCACCTATCACAACGAGGCGTTCCGGCGCGGCCTGGGGCTTCGTGCGGGCGACATCGAAGGTCGGGCGCTGCGCGCCGTGCTGGCAGAGACCCCGTATGCGCCGGTGTGCGAGCGGATCGCCGAGGCGCTCTCGGGAAAGCTGATCCATTACCGTAGCGCGCAGCCGGCTGCGGAGGGCAGTGCCGAGGCCTACGTTCACCTTGTGCCGCGTTTCGACGGCGCAGGCGACGTGGTCGGCCTCTACACCATCGTCGTGGACGAGACGGTTTGCCGGCGGCGCGACGCGCGCCCCCGGTTGGAGCGCGTCGACCTGGCCGAGGGCGTGCAGGCGCTCTATGCGACGCGGGCGGACGATTCGCCGGAACGGCGCGCTGCGGCCGGACGCGTTCGCGCCGCGATCCGCGGCAACGAATTTCGTCTCTTCCGTCAGAGCATCAGGGATCTGCGGACCGGCGAAGTCTCCTTCCATGGCATCTTCGTGCGCCAGGCGGAGGAAGAAGAGATCCGGCTGCCACCGGGAACGTTCCTGGCGCTGACCGAAAGCTTCGGGCTGCAGGGCGAGCTCGACCGCTGGGTCGTGCGCCGCGTTCTCGAGCACGCGGCGCAGCAGCGCTGCCAAGGCCTTGCGCCGTGCATGTACGGCGTGAGCCTTTCGCGCGACAGCATCTCGCATCCCTATTTCCCGGCTTTCGTGCGCGACGCGCTTGCCAGCACCGGCGTTGCGGCGGAAACGCTCTGCCTGGAGATGCAGCAGGACGACGTCAAGGCGCTGCGCGCGGACAGTGCCGAGCTCGCGCGCCAGCTGCGCAATATCGGCGCCCGCGTCGTGCTTGGCGGCTTCGGCCGCGACGGCAGCCCGCTCGAGCTGCTGCGCGACATGCCGGTCGATTTCGTCAAGATCGACGGCTCGATCATCTACAACGTCACGCGCAGCGAAGTAGCGCTCGGGCGGCTGAAGACCATCGTGCGCGTAGCGCACGGCGTGGGCATCAACACCATCGCCGAGCTGGTGGAGAGCGACCATCTCGCCGCACGGCTGCGCGAGCTCGACGTCGACTATGCGCAGGGCGTCGGCGTCTCACCGGCGATGCCGCTCTTCGGCTTGCCGCAATGAAAGAGGTGAAAGCGTGAACAGGCTCCTGAGGCTGCGGATTCGCAAGGTCGGCCATCGCATCGTCGCCGTGGTGGCGCTCGGATTCGTCGTCACGGCGGTGGGCTTCGGCCAGCTCAATGCGGCGCGAGAGGCCCGCACGCTGCGCGAAATGGGCGCCCGCGATTCCGAGCGGCTGCTGCAGTCGGTGATCCGCAGCCTCGAGAGCATCATGCTGCCCGGCCAGGCGGCGCTCGCGCAGTCCTTCGCCGAGCGGCTGAAAGGCGTGCCCGACGTGCTCGAGTTCCGCATCCTGCGAACCGACGGCACCGAGGCCTTCCGCGATAACGCGACGGTCAGCGAGGTGAATGCGCGGCTGGGGAGCCCGACCTTCGATCTGCGCGCGGCCGAGGCGAGCTCGCCGGTGCTCGCCACCGCGGATCCGCACCTGCGCGCCGCTATCGCGCCGGGCGGGCGTGATCTCGTGTCCTATGAGACCCAGGCCGCCGACGGCTCGCGGGTCATGAACTATGTCTATGCGATTCCCGCCCAGGCGGCTTGCACGGGCTGCCACGGCGCGGCGAAACCCTACCTCGGGGCGTTCAAGCTTTCCGTGTCGATGGCGGCGACCGATGCCCAGATCGCGGCCGGGCATCGCGATGCGTGGCTCGGGACGGCGGGCGCCCTGGCGGTCGTGCTGCTGATCGTGGGCCTGCTCATCCACCGTTCGGTAGTGCGCCCGATCCAGCTCGTGACGCAGGCGATGGAGCGCGCTTCGCGCGGCGACCTGCGCCAGGCCGTGCCCGTACCGAGCGAGGATGAGGTCGGACAAATGGCCGACAGCTTCAATGTAATGCTGATTCGCCTGGACGAGCTCTATGCGGGTCTGCGGCGCGAGCAGGACAAGCTGACCACCGTGATCAACAGCACCGGCGATGGCGTCATCGTGACGAACGCCACCGGCACCATCGTGTTCGTGAACGAGGCCGCCATCGGCCTGCTCGGGAAGCGACGCGAGCGGATCGTGGAGGAGGGTTTCCTGCGTCTGCTCGAGGACCCGAAGATCATCGCCGACCTGCTGGACCGCCAAAGCGAACCGCCGGTCCCCTACAAGGTCGGCTACAAGGGCCGCACGCTGCGGGTGATCGCCGCCAGCATCCGCTCGAAGGAGGGACAGCCCATTGGTTCTGCGGCGTTGCTGCGTGATATCACGCCGGCCGAGCTGGAGCCGGTAGCCGCGATGGAACCCCCGCGGCGCGCCGCCAAGGCGATTCGATGAGCGCATTCTTCGCCATCGCCGCATTGCTCGTGGCGGGCACGGTGGCGTTCGTCGTCTCGCCTTTGCTGCGCACGACGGGCCGGCGCGCCTTTCCATCCCGAAGCGCGGCCAACCTCGCCGTTTACCGCGGCGAGCACGCGGCTCTGGAGCGCGAGCGCAGCGCCGGGCGGGTTGCGGAAGCGCAATACCAGCAGGAACGGCGCGAGCTCGAGCGTCGCATGCTCGACGATGTCGGGCCACCCGTGACGCCGCAATGCGCTGCGCCATCGGGCGCCGCGGAGCGCCGCACGGCCATCGGCATGGCGCTCGTTGTCGTGCTCGCCGCCGGGCTCGTGTATGCCGCCGTGGGCAACCTGCGCGCGATCGATCCGGCGCCCGCGCCGCGCCAGG
>DATDCR010000352.1:0-3227 GCA_036524215.1 Burkholderiales bacterium | reverse complement strand
ACTCCCACCAGGCGAGCGTCGCAATCCATAGCGCGAATCCGCAATTGACGAGCCAGGCGAGCGCAGTATGCAGGCGGAACGGCAACAGCCATTTTGTGTTGACGCCGATTTGATAGAAGGCGAAATGCAGGTTCGCGGCATTCACCATCAATACCGCCGCGAGACTGATGGTCCATATCGGCGCGCGCCAGCGTGTGAACCATAAGGGCGCTTCACCGGGCGCCGGTCCTTCGGCGTGCGAGCGCCGAGCCCACCACAGGTGAGCGCAGCGCGTGGCGACGACTGCCAGCGCCGCGCAAGACATGGTGGTCAATGCACGGTCCCATTCATCCGGCGTATTGGCGAAATCCCCGACCGGCTCGAGAAAATCGCCGGGCCATAGGCTTTGCACCAGCACCTTCAGCCAGAATCCGAGGGTCATGAAAGCGGCGAGAAACGTGTAGCCGTACAGACGCGGCTGCGGCACGCAGGCGGCGATGAGCGCGAAGAAAGACAGGCTGAAGAAGAACAACCGGACTGCCGAGCCGGGATAGCCACCGATCGCGCCGAGCGTGATCGCGACGAACACCACAGCCAGACTCAGGATCGCGAAGCGCTCGCGAGCGCTCATGTTCCGCGCGAGCCGCGGATCGCCCACAGCAGCCGATGACCCATTTGATTGAAGAAAGCGTTGAACAGGAGACGAGCCGTTCGCCATTGCAGGAGCCGCGCCGGGTGTAGGGCAAACGCACGCCGTAGCGCCGCTATTCCTTCGCCGCAATTCCCCATGCGAACGTGCAGGCGCGCGGCATTGAGGTAAGCGATGCTGAGCGCCTGGTTGCGCGCGCCACGCAGGTTTGGCGGTACGAGCGGGCTGTCGAAGTAGGCCTGCATGATCTGCACCGGTTCCCAGGGCCGGATGTTCGATGCTGCGGCGAAGGATTGCGACCCGGGGTGGACGCGATAGGCCGCCAGCACTTTCGGGATGCGCACGAAGCGCCCGTGCAGCGCCAAGCGCAGCCAGTACTCGTAGTCGAGATTCTGGCGCAGCTCGGTATTCCAGCCGCCGATCTTGTCGAAGGCCGAACGGCGGAAGAAGGCGCCCGGACCGGGCGCACAGACCATTTCGGTCACCATGGCGCGGTAATCGAATTCCGGCGTACGCACGCTGCGAACCGCGCCGCCGGCGGGATCGATGAGATCGAAATCGCAGTAGGCGAGCACCGCATCGGGGTTATCGCGCAGGCATTGCACCGCCGCGCCGGCGGCCTGCGGCATCAGGATGTCGTCGGCGCTGAGGTAGCCGAGAATGTCGCCGCGCGACATTGTCCAGGCGCGGTTCATCGTTGCCACCTGGCCTTGGTTCTTCTGGATTTCCCAGTGGAACCTCGCGCCGTACCTTTTCAGGACCTCGGCCGAGCCGTCGGTCGAGCCGTCGTCGATGACGATGAGCTCAACGCGCGGATAGTCCTGCGCGAGCACGCTATCGATCGCCGAGGCGAGGTAACGCTCGTGGTTGTAGGAAGGAATGACAACCGAGACTAGCGGCTGGTCAGGAGCCGTCGGCATAAGGATCCGAAGAGTTCGCGATCGGCGCGCGCAAGCAGCGCATGCCATTGCCAGAAGAGCAGTGCGGCGACGAGCGCAGCGAGCAGCGCGAGGCGCAATGCGACCGCCGCCGGCAATGCCTGCCCGAGCAGCCAGGCGATGCCCAGGAATGCGCCGAGCACGGTAGTCGCAGTCCCGCCCAGCGCGGAAGGGCTCTCGCCGGCGGGGAGGACCGCTCGCGCGGCCGCAAACAAGGCAACCGCGTCCACCACTGCACGCAGCGCCCACACGGTGGCGACCCCTACGATGCCAAAGCGCCCGGCCGCGAGGATCGTTGCCGCGACGTAGACGGGAAGCTCGGCGGCGGCGATCTTTGCACTCACGTCCGCGCGACCGATGGCATTGATCGCGGTGAGCGGCACCTGCGCAACGATATTGACCAGGAGGCCGAGCGCGAGAAGCTGGGCGACGGCTGTCGAATTGGCGCGAAACTCGGGGCCCAGCCACCATTGCAGAAGCAGGTCGGCGCAGCCGAGCACGAGCACGATGGGCGGCGCGGCGAGGGCGAGGAGGAATCGCTCGGCGGACCGGCACAGGCTGCGGATCGAGCCGGGTGCGCTTTCCGCGCGGCCGGAGAAAACGGGGAAAAGGGCGCCCATGAGACTCGCCGAGAAAATCCATCCTTTGGTGATCACCTCATAAGGCGTCACGTAGAACGCCACAGCGCTCACCGACACGGTCGCGGCGATGACGAAGCGGTCGGTGGCGATGATGAGCGGCGTCAGAAGGTTGGACGCCGTCAGCCAGCCGCCGTACAGCGCCAGCTCGATGAGCCGCGGCCCCGTGCCTGTCTCGGATCCTGCCGCGGACGGCAAGGCGCGCAGCGCGGCATAGCCGTAGACGGCAAGGAAAAGGTAGCGACCCAGCACGATGACGCTCACCACGAGCGGCAGCGCGGTGCCGAAATAGAGCGCGATCAGAGGCCCGGCGTAATTGAGGATGCTGGCTGGAATGCGGATCAGGTTGACGACGTCGAAGCGCTGCAGCCCCTCCAGCACGCCGCGCAAGGCGGCCGTGGCCACGATGGCCGGGACGGAAGCGGCAAGCCAATACAGGGCTGTGCGCGACTCCTCGGCAAGGGATGGCGGCAGGCGGAAGATGCGTTCCGCCAGCAACGGCACCAGAAGCGAGAAGACCGCCGCACCGGTCAGTCCGAGCACCACGTGCAGCAAGAGCGAGCGCACAGCCAACCCGCGCAGCCGACCGAGCTCGCCGCGGGCGATGCTGGCCGACAGGAAGCGCGTGGTGCTTTGCGCGAGGCCGAAGTCGAACATGCCGAAATAGCCGAGCACCATCCAGGCGATGCCGAGAACGCCGAAGCGCTCGACGCCGAGATGGCCGACGAGCACGGGGATGCAGAAGACAGCGACCGGAATCGGCAGCAGCGCCCCGAGCAGGTTCCATCCGGCGTTGCGCGCTACCGCCGCCCCCGGCGGCGGCGGCCTATCGCTCACGCGCATGCCGGGACCAATGCCGGTCGATGCCGGCCGCGACGCTGACGACGACAAGAATCGACGAGCCGATCCATTATCGCTGAGCCATTGCGATCAACATGCAGTCCTCGTCCGGTACCACTCGATCGTCTGCGTGAAGGCCTGACCGGTGTCGAAACGCGGCTGCCAGTTAAGCAACTGCCGGGT
>DATDCR010000351.1:0-4376 GCA_036524215.1 Burkholderiales bacterium | reverse complement strand
TGGCGCCTTGCTGCCGCGCGACCTTGGCGATGCCGAAGGCAATCGAGCGGTTGGACAGCAAGCCGGTGATGAGGATTCTGCGTCCCGAGAGTAAGCCCATGCGACCGATTATACTTTCGCCCCCATGAACGCCCGGTGGCGCGTCCTTTGGTTCGCAGTGCTGCTGTCCGCCGCTGGCGTGGCAGCGGCTGCCAACGCAGAGAAGATCCTGCGCGTCACCTTCCAGGCGGCCGAGACCGGTTTCGATCCGGTGCGCGTGCACGACTACTACTCCGGCAGCGTGATCGAGGCGATCTACGACACGCTGCTCAGCTACGACTACCTGGCACGGCCGGCGAAGCTCGTGCCGAACAGCGCCGAGGCGATGCCCCAGGTCTCCGCCGATCGCCGCACCTACACCTTCCACCTGCGCAAGGGAATCTACTTCGCGGACGACCCGGCTTTCAAGGGCAGGAAGCGCGAGCTCACGGCGCAGGACTACGCCTACTCGATCCGCCGCTTCTTCGACCCGAAGTACCGTTCGCCCTATGCCTTCCTCTTCACCGGCAAGATCGTCGGCCTCGACGAGCTTGGGGACAAGGCGAAGCAGACCGGCCGCTTCGACTACGACTCGCCGGTCGCGGGGTTGCAGACGCCCGACCGCTATACGCTCGTCATCCGGCTGAAGGAGCCGGACGTGAATTTCAACTACGTGCTCTCGTTCCCGCTCACCGGCGCGGTGGCGCGCGAAGTGATCGACACCTACGGCGAGGAGTCGCCCTCGCATCCCGTGGGCAGCGGCGCCTTCTATCTCAAGCGCTACGTGCGCTCTTCCAAGATCGTGCTGGCGAAGAATCCGGCCTATCGGGGACTCGTCTGGGACTCGGAGCCGGGCGACAACCCGCGTTTCAAGAAGATCGCCGAGCGCATGAAAGGCAAGCGCCTGCCGCTGCTCGACGGCGTGGAGATCAGCATCATGGAGGAGACGCAAAGCCGCTGGCTCGCGTTCCAGCGCGGCGAGACCGACATCGAGTACCAGCTCTGGGAAGTGTCGCCGACCTTCATGACCGACGACGGAAGGCTGCGGCCCGAATTCGCGCGTCGCGGCATCCAGCTCGACCGCACCATCGATCCGGAGATCACTTACCTCGCCTTCAACATGCAGGACCAGATCGGCGGCGTGCCGAACCCGGTCGGCGGCTTCGGCAAGGAGCGCATCGCGCTGCGGCGCGCGATCGCCATGGCCTACCGCCTCGACGACCAGATCCGCATCATCCGCAAGGCGCAGGCCGTGCGCGCGCAGTATCCGATCCCGCCCGGCGTCGCGGGACACGACCCGCAGTTCCGCAGCTCGATTCCGTATGATCCGCGCGCCGCGAACGCGCTGCTCGAGCGCTACGGCTACAAGAAGGGCGCCGACGGCTACCGGCACCAGCCGGACGGCCAGCCGCTCGTCATCCGCTATACGTCGACCCCGACCGAGCGCGACCGCCAGTTCGACGAGCTCATGAAGCGCTCGCTAGACTCGATCGGCGTGCGCATGGACATCGAGAAGGCGCGCTTTCCCGAATACCTCAAGCTGCAGAAGCAATGCCGGGTGATGATGAGCATCGCGGCCTGGATCGCGGACTACCCGGACGGCGACAATTTCATGCAGCTCCTCTACGGTCCGAACACCGGCGAGAGCAACAACTCCTGCTATCGCTCGAAGGAGTACGACCGTCGCTACGAGAAATCGCGCACCCTGCCGGACGGGCCGGAGCGCGACCGCCTCTACCACGAGATGACGCGCCTCATGGAGGTCGATACCGTCTGGCTGCTCGGCGACAGCCGCATCCGCAACGCGCTGCAGCAGCCCAACGTGATCGGCTTCACCAAGCACCCGGTGCTGCACGCCGAGTGGCTCTACCTCGACCTCGACCCGGACCTCACGGCGCAATAGGCCTTGCTCGCTTACACCCTGCGCCGGCTCTGGCAGTTCGTCCCGACGCTCGGCGGCGTCGTGCTGCTCGTGTTCTTCCTCTTCAACTTCGTCGGCGGCGACCCGGCCTATCTCCTCGCCGGCAAGATCTCGAACCCGGCGCAGATCGAGAACATCCGCCGCCAGCTCGGCGTCGACGAGCCGTATCCAGTGCAACTGTGGATCTTCGTCAAGCAGATCCTGAGGGGCGACTTCGGCGCGAGCTGGTCGACGAACGAGCGCGTCGCCGACATCTTCGCCACGCGGCTCGGACCTTCGCTGACCGTGCTCGTGCCGCTGCTCCTCATCAGCACGCTCCTCAGCATGGCGGCGGCGATGCTCGTCGCCTATGTGCGCGGCTCGCTCACCGACCGCGCCGTGATGATCGGCTGCACCGTCGGGCAGTCGATCAGCATCCTGGTCTATATCCTGGTCTTCCAGTACGTATTCGCCTACCAGCTCGGCTGGTTCCCGGTGCAGGGCTGGGGCGTGGCGTTCGCCGAGAACCTGCTTCGCTATAGCGCGCTCGCCATCATCGTCGGCATCGCCGTGTCCCTCGCGCCGGACATCCGGCTCTATCGCACCTTCTTCCTAGACGAGATCAACCAGGACTACGTGCGCACGGCGCGCGCCAAGGGCTTGAGCGAAGGCCGCGTGATGTGGGTGCACGTGCTGCGCAACGCGGCGATCCCGATCGTCACCAACATCCTGCTGCAGCTGCCGGGCCTGCTGGCCGGCGCTTTCCTGATCGAGCGCTTCTTCGGCATTCCAGGTATCGGCCGCGAGGTGATCCTCGCCGTCGAGCGCAGCGACTTCCCCGTGATCAAGGCGGTGACGGTCTATGTCGCGGTGGCCACGATGGTGGTGAACCTGGCCGCCGATCTTCTCTACCGGGCCATCGACCCGCGGGTGCAGCTCAAATGAGGCAAAGGGGCGTCTGGGCGCTCGCATGGCAACGCTTCCGGCGCGACCGGCTGGGATTCGCCTGCTTCATCGTGGTCATCGCCTACGTCGCGATCATGATTGCCGCCGCCGCCGGATGGATCGTGCGCGACTGGTCGGAGGAAGTCGGCGTCAGCTATGCGCCGCCGACCTTCCTCGGCGCCGAGGAGGCCGCCGCCGTCGAAGCGAAGGCGAGGGCGCATCAGGGGCCGGTCGCGGATTACGGCATTCCTGATCCGCTCGTTGCCGATCTCGCCGAGATCGCGAAAGGCCTCTCGGGTGCTGCATCCGATGCCGCGCGCGCGCCGACGCTCGCCTTCGGCGGCGACAAGTGGGGCAGGGACGTCCTGAAGAAGGCGGTCAAAGGCACGCAGACCTCGCTCTTCGTCGGCCTCACGGCCGCGATGCTCGCCAGCTTCCTCGGCACGCTTTTCGGCGCGCAGGCCGGCTATCGCGGCGGGCGGGTCGACGACTTCTTCAACTGGCTCTACAGCGTGTTCACCTCGGTGCCGTACCTGCTCCTCGTGCTCGCCATCGCGGCCGTGGTGAACCAGAAGGGCACGCTGACCGTGATCCTCATCCTCGGCCTCACAGGATGGACCGGCATCTTCCGCCTCATCCGGGCCGAGTACATGAAGCACAAGGTGCGCGAATACGTGCTCGCCGCGGATGCGATCGGCGCCTCGTCGTCGCGGCGCATGTATGTGCACATCCTGCCGAACGTGAGCCACGTGCTGCTCGTGCAGCTTTCGCTGCACGTCGTGCTGTTCATCAAGTCGGAGGTGATCCTCACCTTCCTCGGCTTCGGCGTCGGCGTGGACACCGTCTCGTGGGGCAGCATGCTGGCGGAAGCGGGAAGCGAGCTCCTGCTCGGCAAATGGTGGCAGCTCGCCGCCGCCACGGCGGCGATGGCGGTGCTGGTCACGGCCTTCAGCCTGTTCACCGATGCGATGCGCGATGCCATGGATCCGAAGCTGAAATGAATCTCCTCGAAGTTCGCGATCTCTCGGTCCAGTTCCGCATCGACGAAGCGACCACGCTCGCGGCGGTGAAAGGCATCAGCTTCGAGGTCCCGGAGCGAAGCTCGGTGGCGCTGGTGGGCGAATCGGGCAGCGGCAAGTCCGTAAGCGCGCTCTCCATCATGGGGCTGTTGCCGAAGGAGAACGCGAGCATTGGGCCGCAAAGCCGCATCGTCTTTCGTGGCAAGGATCTCCTTAGCGCGGGCAAGGCAGAGATGCAGCGCCTGCGCGGGGCCGAGATCTCGATGATCTTCCAAGAGCCGATGAGCTCGCTCAACCCGGTCTTCAGCGTCGGCTTCCAGATCGGCGAGGTGCTGCGCAAGCATATGGGGCTTGCCGGCCGTGCCTTGCGCAATCGGGCGATCGAGCTCCTGAACGAGGTCGGCATCCCCGAAGCCGAGCGCCGCCTCGATTCGTATCCCTTCGAGCTCTCCGGCGGGCAGCAGCAGCGCGTGATGATCGCGATGGCGATCGCC
>DATDCR010000350.1:0-6964 GCA_036524215.1 Burkholderiales bacterium | reverse complement strand
CCGATGCAAAGCATCAGGCTGCGCACGGCAGGTGCGGACTTCTATCTGTTGGGAAATGCGACCGGTGGCTCGCGCTCCTTGCTCGCGGTGGGCGGCGTCGTTTATCTCGGCGCGCAGGAGCTGGTGAAGAAGGGCCTCGAGCTCGCGGCCGAGAAGCTGGAAGCATCGCAGGCGGACATCGAGTTCGTCGAAGGGCATTACCGCATCAAGGGGACCGATCGCCGCATCTCGATCGTGGACCTGGCGAAGAGCAAGCCGGGCGCGATGGATCTCGCCTACGCGAACAAGTTCGGCTCCTGCTTTCCGAACGGCTGCCACATCGCGGAAGTCGAGATCGAGCCCGAGACCGGGGCGTCCCAGATCGTCTCGTACGTGGCTTGCGATGATGCGGGCAACATCGTCAATCACCAGATCGTCGAGGGGCAGGTGCAGGGCGGGCTCGCGCAAGGGGCGGGTCAGGCGTTCACCGAGCAGGCGATTTACGACGCGTCCGGCCAGCTCCTCACGGGAAGCTTCATGGACTACGCGATGCCCCGGCCCGGCGACGTGGCCGGCCTCAGGCTGCTCGAGCATCCGGTGCCGACCAAGCTGAATCCGCTCGGCGCCAAGGGCGTGGGCGAAGCCGGCGTCACCGGCTCGCTGCCCGCGCTCATGAACGCGGTGCTCGACGCCCTGCGCCCGGCCGGCGTCAGCCGGTTCGAGATGCCTGCAACGCCGCGCCGCCTATGGGAAGCACTCCAGGCGGCGCATCGCCGCGCCGCCTAGAAAGCCGCACCATCGAGCGCTATGGATCTGCGCCGAGGCTGGCGGCTGGTGGCGCGCGCCTTTAGCGCCTGGACCGACGACTACGCCCCCAGCATGGGTGCGGCGCTCTCCTATTACGCGCTGTTCTCGATCGCGCCCCTGCTGCTGATCGTGATCGGCGTGGCCGGCTTCTTCTTCGGCGAGCAGGCGGCGCGCGGCGAGCTCTTCAACGAGCTGAGCTCGCTCGTCGGCGCGGACGGCGCGCGGGCCGTGGAGGGCCTCGTCAGGAATGCATCCAAGCCGCAGAGCGGC
Source organism: Burkholderiales bacterium (assembly GCA_036524215.1). GTDB lineage: Bacteria > Pseudomonadota > Gammaproteobacteria > Burkholderiales > SG8-39 > SCGC-AG-212-J23. The sequence goes on along the minus strand of DATDCR010000350.1, from coordinate 5,908 downwards.
GTGCTCGCCATGGTGATCGGCACGGTGCTGCTCATCGGCGGTGCATCGACCGTGTTCGGCGAGCTGCAGAACGCGCTGGACCGCATCTGGCGCGCGCCGGAACGCAACGTGACGAAGGGCTGGTGGAAGCTCATTCGTGCGCGGCTGCTTTCGTTCGGCATGATCCTCGCCATCGCGTTCCTGCTGATGGTCTCGCTCGTGCTGAGCTCGCTCGTGTCCGCGCTCGGCAAGTGGTGGGGCCTGCACTTCGTCGATCTCGGGCTGAGCTTTGCGCTCACCACGCTGCTCTTCGCGATGATCTACAAAATCATTCCGCGCGTGCGCATCGCCTGGCGCGACGTATGGGTCGGCGCGGCCGTGACCGCGGCACTGTTCGCGCTCGGCAAGCTGCTGATCGGCTTCTACATCGGCAAGACCAGCGTCGCGTCGGTGTTCGGCGCGGCCGGCTCGCTCGTCGTGCTGATCTTGTGGGTGTACTACTCGGCGCAGATCTTCCTGCTCGGCGCGGAGTTCACTCGGGTCTACGCCGAAGAACATGGCTCGCGCGCGGCCGTCAGACCGTCTACGGGGATGCCCATCCGCGTGCAGCCGGCGGCGAATGCGCCCACGCTGCAAACGGTGCGCCCGGCCGGTGCCCTCGCCAAGCTCGGCGCGGCCCTTGCTGTGGGGGTGGGGGCGAGCATCGGCCTCGGTTTCTGGCGGCGCCGGTAAACTAGGAGACCTTATGAGACAGGACGAAGACACGCCGCCGCGCCGGCCTTCGAGCTGGAGCGCGGCCCTTGCGCAGTTGCCGGGGTTCCCGGAAGAAGCGAAGCCCAAGCTGCCGCCGGTCGCCCAGGGGCAGGCGCGCGCGGTTTCCTCGGGCATGTCCGACGAGGACGACGCCGAGCGGCAGCCGCCGGCGTAGCGTGCCCTAGAATTCCGGGCCACAAGAACCCCCAAGAACCATGGCCCGAGAAAAACACGTTCCTACGACCCATGTCGGCAGCCTGATCCGGCCCCCGGCGCTGCTGGAGTTCATCGCCGCGCGTCAGAAGCGCCAGCCCTACGACGAGCAGGCCTATCAGCGCTGCCTCGCCGAATCGGTGCAGGACGTCGTCAAGCGGCAGGCGCAGGTGGGCATCGACCTGCCGAGCGACGGGGAATTCGGCAAGAGCATCAGCTGGTCGCAGTACGCGCTCGAGCGGCTCTCGGGCTTCGAGCGGCGCCAGGCGAAGCCGGGCGCGAATCCTTTCGCGCGCGGCGCGGACCGCGCGCGCTTCGCCGATTTCTATGCGGAGCTGGACGCCGCCGAGGGACCGCCGGCCACTGCAGGCGCCTCCGGCGCGCTCGCGGTCTGCGTAGCGCCGATCGAATACACCGGCCAGGACGAGCTGCAGCGGGATATCCGCAACTTCAAGGCCGCCTTGTCAGCCGCCGGCGTCGAGGAAGGCTTCCTTCCGGTCGCCGCGCCCGCGAGCGTGATTCCCGATCGGAGGAACGAGTACTACAAGAGCGAAGAAGAATGCCTGCATGCGATCGCCCGGGCGATGCGCAGCGAGTACAAGGCGATCGTCGATGCCGGCCTGCTCTTGCAGCTCGACGATGCGCGCTTCGCCGTGACGTACGACCGCATGGTGCCGCCGGCGAGCTTCGACGATTACCGTCGCTGGGTGTCGATGCACGTGGAAGTGCTGAACAGCGCGCTGCAAGGAATTCCCGCAGAGCGCGTGCGCTATCACGTCTGCTGGGGCAGCTGGCCGGGGCCGCACACTACCGACGTGCCCTTGCGCGACGTGGTGGATTTGATCCTGAAGGTGAACGCAGGCGCGTACCTCATCGAGGGCGCCAACCCCCGCCACGAGCACGAATGGGGCGTCTGGGAGAACGTGAAACTGCCGGCCGGCAAGAAGCTCGTGCCGGGCGTGATCAGCCATGCCACCAACATCGTCGAGCATCCCGAGCTCGTCGCCGAGCGCCTGGTGCGCATCGGCAGGCTGATCGGCCCGGAGAAGCTGATGGCGGGCACCGATTGCGGCTTCGCCCAAGGGCCCTTCCACCGCCGCGTCCACCCGTCGATCATGTGGGCCAAGCTCGAAGCGCTGGTGGCTGGCGCACGGCTTGCGGGCGAGCAGCTTTTCTAAGGAGACCGGCCATGTCCAACCATGTCTACAAGACCATCGAGATCACCGGCTCTTCGCCCGATGGCCTCGACGCGGCGATCCGCAATGCGATCGCCAAGGCGGCGGAATCGCTCCATAACCTGCGCTGGTTCCAGGTGATCGACACGCGCGGCGAGATCGAGGGCGCGAAAGTGGCGCACTGGCAGGTGACGATGAAGGTGGGGTTTACGCTGGACTGAGACGCGTAACCCGAGCCGACCGGCCGGCATAGTCGGGACGGCTCAGGCGGCGGCACAACGCCCGTCGGCATAGCGCTGTCTTACTAGCGCATGCTGAGCTGGGCGCTCAAATTCTTCTTCGCCGCGGTCCTCGCGGCGGCGATCGCGTTGAGCGGGCTCGGCGCCACCGTGGCGCTGATCTTGAAGATCGTGGTGGCGATCCTGCTCGCGCTATCCACGATCTCCCTCATCGCCGGGTTGCGCCGGCCGCGCTAGGAAGACCTACTCTTTCTGCCTGGCGGGCTTGCTCGACCCGGTGGCCGCGTTGCGGTCCTTGTCCTTGTGGCCGGCGACCTTTTCCTTCGCGTTATGCAGGTCCTTGGCCGTCATGGTCCCCAGGTATTCCGTGCGGCTCAGCTCGCCGTCGCCATTCTTGTCGGCCTGCTTGAAGTTCTTCGCGAGCGTGGGGTTGCGCGCTGCTTCGATGCGCGACAGGTAGCCGTCGTTGTTCTTGTCGAGCGCGTTGAACCCCGGGTCATTCTTGGGGCGCTCCGCATGGGCCGAGCCGATCGCCAGGGCGAAGGCCGAGGCGCCGACCAGTAATGCTTTCATCGCTTTCATGCCATTCCTCCATTCAGATAGGGACGCATGAAGCTGCTGCAGGTTTCGTACCCGGGCGCTCGTCCGGGGAAGCCTTACCGCGGCGTAGCGCCGCAGTTCACGAGATCCTGATCTGTCATCACGGGCTTGATGACGCAAGGGCCGGTGGCTTTCATCGTCGGCGCCGGCCGTGCCTGCGCCTGCGCTGTGGGCGCCGGCGCGGGTGCCGCTGCCGGTGCCACGGCGGCACCGGGTACTTGTGGCTCGACCACCTGCAGCGCTGGCGCCTGCGGAGAAACGGGCGTCGCTTCCGGCGCCGCAGGTTCCTTCACCGGTGCGGTGGTTGCAACCGGCACGGCGATCGGCTGGCCGACGAAAGAGATCACATCGCGTTCGAGGTCGTATTGCACCACCAAGGCGTCCCTGCCGGTCTCCACGGTGAACAGCGGCTTGCCGAATTCCGTATGCGCCTGGGCATTCGCGATCTCTTCACGGATCGCGGGCCGCACGCTCAACGGCTTGCCGCTTGTGATGCGAACCAGCTCTTGGTAGAGCATGCGGCTGCCGGCTTCGGGCGCCAGCTTGAGGCGCTCGCGCAGCTCCGGCGTCACCGTCACATCCTCGCTCAGGATCATCGGCGCCGACCCGGTCATGAAGGCGCTCAGCACATACGAGCGCGCCTGCTGCTCCGTGGTCTTCGCCGTGCTCGGCGTCTGCTGCGCCAGGGCCGGAACGGCGCTGGCAAGGGTCAAGGCGAGAACAAGAGAGGATGTTTTCATGAGCTGCACGATAGGGCTGAACAACCGGGTTTGTGGCGCGCCCACTCCGGCCGGCGTCGAGCAAGATCTTCGTGCTCGGGCTGCTCGTCGTACGGGCGCTGCAGGACACGCATCAGGCGCTCGAGGAGGGAAGCGTCGCCGGCCTCCAGCGCATCGATCGCCTGCTGCGCAAGGTAATTGCGGAAAACGTACTTTGGATTCGCGCGGTGCATGCGCTCGGCACGGGTCGCCTGTGCGATGCCTTCGGCGCGCACGCGTTCGGCATAGCGGCGCAACCAGGCGCTCAAGCGCTCGTGCGATCCGTCCTGCGCATAGAACGCCGCGCGCAAGGGCTCCAGGCGCTGCTCGTCGGTACCTTCGAGCGGCACGGCTGACAGGCGGCGGAAGAACAGCGTGAAGTCGGTTTCCGTTTCCTGCAGCGCTTCGAGCAGCTCGCGCGCGAGCTCGTCATCGGGCGCGGCAAGGCCGAGCTTGCGGCCGAGCGCATGGCGCCATGCGTCGTTGAAGGTGTCGGCGTAGAGGTTGAGGCCTTCCTCCAGCGCTTCGCGCTCGACGAGGGGCATCAAGCCTTCGGCGAGCCGCGCGAGGTTCCATTGGGCGATGCCGGGCTGGTTGCCGTAGCAGTAGCGGCGCCCCTGCGCATCGGTCGTGTTCGGCGTCCACATCGGCTCGTAGCCCTCGAGCCAGCCGTAGGGGCCGTAGTCGATGGTGAGGCCGAGAATCGACATGTTGTCCGTGTTCATCACGCCGTGCACGAATCCCAGGCGCATCCAGTCGACCAGCAGGAGCGCCGTGCGCCGGCAGAGCTCCTGATACCACGTGGCATACGAATGCCCCGGATAATGCAGGCGCAGCACATAGTCGGCGAGGTACTTCAGCACATCGCGCTCGTCGTTCGCGGCGAGAATCTGGAAGCTGCCGAAGCGCACGAACGAGGGTGCGACGCGGCAGATGACCGCGCCGGGCTCCGGCGCGGGATGGCCGTCGTAGAACATGTCGCGCACGACCTGCTCGCCGCTGCCGACCAGGCTGAGCGCCCGGGTGGTCGGCACTCCGAGGTGGAACATCGCCTCGCTGCACGCGAATTCGCGCAGCGAGGAGCGCAGCACCGCCCGCCCGTCCGCGCTGCGCGAATAAGGGGTCTTGCCGGCGCCCTTGAGCTGCAGCTCCTGGCGCGACCCGTCGCGCGCGATGATTTCTGCCAGCGTGATGGCGCGCCCGTCGCCGAGCTGGCCGGCCCACTGGCCGAACTGATGGCCGCCGTAGCGTGCGGCATAAGGCGCCATCGCCGGCAGGACTCGATTGCCGGCGAGAACCTCGAGCGCCTCTGGACCGGGACGGGCGAGGCCAATCAATTCGCCCATGGCATCGGACCACCCGAGCAGGCGCGGGCTGCTCACGGCGGCGGGTTCCACGCGCGTGAAGCACGCGCCGCGTACTTGCCGCGGCATGTTCACGCTCACCGGATCCGCCGGCAGCTCGCGCACGAAGCTGTTCTCGAAGCGCGCTTGCGTCAGGTCGACGAGTTGCGCGGCGCGGTCCTTGGGCAAAGCGGCGGTCATGGCTCGTCAATTATGGCAGTCACGTGACGGCGTAGTGGTAGGCTCCGGGCGCGATGATTCGAGAAGCCGACCGCAAGCGCAAACGCGCCGTCGTGGCCGCCGTGCAGAAGCCCGGCGTGAGCGACCTGGAGTTCGAGGCATCGCTCGCCGAGCTGCGCCAGCTTGCGAAGACGCTCGGGTTCGAGGTCGTCGAGACCTTCACCCAGAAGCGCGCCGGCTTCGACTCGGCGGGGTATTTTGGCCAGGGCAAGCGACAGGAGCTGAAGGCCCTCGTGGAGCGTGGTGCCGACCTCGTCCTCATCGACCACGAGATCTCCCCCTCGCAGGCGCACAACCTCGAGAAGGAGGTCGGCTGCGAGGTGATGGATCGCACCATGGTGATCCTCGAGATCTTTCACCGGCACGCGCGCTCCCGCGCGGCGCGCGCGCAGGTCGAGATCGCGCGCCTGGGATACATGGCGCCGCGCATGCGCGAAGCGGCGAAGCTCGCGGGACCGAAGGACCGTGCGCGCAGCGGCACCGGCGGCCGCAGCGGCGGCGAATCGCACGGCGAGCTCGACCGGCGCAAGATCCGCGACCGCATCGCCGAGCTGCAGAAGGAGCTCGACGCCATGAAGCTCGAGCGCAAGACGCAGCGCGCGAGGCGG
>DATDCR010000349.1:0-25949 GCA_036524215.1 Burkholderiales bacterium | reverse complement strand
CCGCGGCCATGTCTTCAAGGGACGAGGTCAGCCATGATCCCGTCGATGCACCGCAGCCGCGCTTATCGAAGGTCACCGCGCGACGAGCAGTTCCGCAGCCTCGCCGGCAGCATCCCGGAAGGGTTCTGGATCGTCGATACGCAAGGCGAACAGGCGGTCTACCTGAGCCCGGCTTTCGCCGCCATTGCCGGCTTCGTCCCCAGGCCGCTCGCCGGAGCGTGGAAGCGCTGGAAGTCGCTCATTCACGCCGACGACCGGCCGCGCACGCTCGCCGCCTACGCCGGCATCGGTCTCGGGCAGCTCGACGTCGAGCATCGCATTACGCGCCCGGACGGCGAGGTGCGCTGGGTTCACGTCACCGGCTTCCCGGTGCGCGAGGCGACCGGCGAGTCGCTGCGGGTCGCCGGCACGATCGCGGACATCACGGAGAAGAAGCGCGCGCTGGAGGCGCTCCTGCACCAGGCGCACTACGACGCGCTCACCGACCTGCCGAACCGCATCATGTGCTTCGACCGCCTGGCGCAGGCGCTCGGCCAGGCGCGGCGCCGCAAGTCCAGCGTGGCGACGCTGTTCCTCGACCTCGATCGCTTCAAGACGGTGAACGACACGCTCGGCCACGCGGTGGGCGATGGGCTGCTGCGGGAGACGGCGCGGCGGCTGAGCGAATGCGTGCGCGCGGGCGACACGGTGGCTCGCGTCGGCGGCGACGAGTTCGTCGTCATCCTGACCGAGCTCACGCGGCCCGAGGACGCACGCGCCGTGGCGCAGAAGATGATCGACCGCATCGCCGAGCCGATGATGATCGCCGGGCGCGAGGTGTTCATCAGCACGAGCATCGGCATCGCCGTCTATCCGACCGACGGGGAGGAAGGCGACACGCTGGTGAAGAACGCCGACGCCGCCATGTTCAGCGCCAAGGAAGCCGGCCGCAACAACTACCGCTTCTACACCGCGGCGATGAACGAGCGCGCCATGCAGAACCTGCTGCTCGAGAACGACCTGCGCCGGGCGCTCGAGCGCGCCGAGTTCCTGCTGCACTTCCAGCCGAAGCAGGACATGGCGAGCGGCCGCGTCGCCGGCCTGGAGGCGCTGCTGCGCTGGCAGCATCCGCAGCGCGGCCTGATCGGGCCGGGACATTTCGTGCCGCTGCTCGAGGACTCGGGCCTCATCGTGCGGGTGGGCGAGTGGACGCTACGAGCCGTCTGTACGCAGATCCGCGACTGGCAGCGGCAGGGCGTGCCGACGGTGCCGGTGGCCGTGAACATCGTGGCGAAGCAGTTCCTGCATCATGACGTGGTCGCCGTGATCGACGCCGCCCTGGCCGCGTCGGGCATCGAGCCGCGTTACCTCGAGGTCGAGATCACCGAGAGTGACGCCATGGAACGGCCCGAGGTCGTGGTGCCGATCCTGCGCCGCCTGAAGGAGCGCGGCATTCGCGTCGCGGTGGACGACTTCGGCACGGGCTACTCGAGCCTCGCCTATCTGAAGCGCCTGCCGGTCGATACGCTGAAGGTCGATCGCTCCTTCGTCACCGGGCTGCCCGACGACCCGGACGACGTGCCGATCACGCGCGCCATCGTCGCCATGGGGCAGACGCTCGGCCTGAAGATCATCGCCGAAGGCGTGGAAACGCCGGCGCAGCGCAGCTTCCTGAAGAACCTCGGCTGCAACGAGCTGCAGGGCTTCATCTACTCCGATCCCCTGTCCGCGGCCGAGTGCGCGCGCTTCCTCCTCAAGTCGCAACCGCAGAAGGAGGCGAACCTCGCGTGATCAACCACGCCGAGCTGCAGCGCTCGCACTGGCCGCTCGCCGTGGCTGTCGTGCTTCTCCTGGTGCCCCTGCGCCTGCAGGAGGAGCTGCTGTTCCACACCGTCGCCGAGACGGTGAGCATCGTGCTCGCCGGGGCCGCATTCCGCGCCGCCTGGCGCGCCTACCCGTACTCGCGCAATGACTTCCTGATGTTCCTGGCGATCGTCCTTTTCTGGTCCGGCGCCCTCGATCTCGTCCACATGCTGCTCTACAAGGGCGGCACGCAGCTCGACATCGGCCACGCCGATCCGGCGACGCAGCTGTGGATCGGCACGCGCTGGCTGCAGGTCATCGGCTTCCTCGCCGCGCCGTGCTTTCTCGCGCGTTCGCTCAACCGGGTGAACGCCTTCTCGGTTTTCGCCGGCATCGCCGGCGCGCTGGTCGTTCTCGTGCTCGCCGGCATGTTCCCGCTCGCCTATGTCACCGGGCCGACGACGCGCGGGGCATTCAAGGTGGGGAGCGAGTACCTGGTCGCCGCCCTGTTCGCGCTGGCGCTCGTCTTTCTCTGGATGCGCCGCGCACGCCTGGAGCGACCGGTGCTGGTCCTCGTCGTCAGCGCGATCGCGGTGCTGATGGCAACCGAGCTCGTCTTCAAGCTCTACATCGACATCGAGGTCATATCGAACGTGGTCGGCCACCTGCTCAAGGTGGCGGGCTACTGGCTGCTTTATCGCGCCATCTTGCGCAGCTGATCGGCCACCGTCTCGAGCAGGGTATCCGCCCGCACGGGCTTGGTGAGCAGCGGAAAACCGAAGGTGCGGCCCGCGATCTCGCCGCTCGCATCGCCGTCGGTGATGAAGATCACCGGGAGATCCGGGATCGTCGAATCGGCGCGCAGCGCGGCGATGAAGTCGACGCCGTTCATGTACGGCATCTTGAAGTCCGCGATGATCAGGCTCGGCAGCTCGCGCGTCACGCAGTGCCCGGCCTCGACCGCGTCCTCGGCGGTCGCCACGCGGTAGCCGGCATCGGACAGGTGCAGCCGCAGGAGCTCGCGAATGTCCTGCGAGTCGTCGACGACGAGGATCAGCGGCGCACGGGCGACAAGGGACTCGAGACTCGCCGTCCGCTTGTGCGCGACGACGCCTTTCATGCCTCAGCGCTCCAGGACGTAGGTTCCCGGCGCGTCGGCGAGCTTGGGGTACGCGTCGTTCGAGACCGCCGGCGCGTCGCGCAGCTCGCCGCAGCGCTCGCCGAGCCAGGCGGTCCAGTCCTGCCACCAGGTGCCGGCGTGCTCGTCCGCGCTCGACAGCCAGGCATCCGCGGATTCGCCGCGGTGCGCGCGCGCGACGTGGTAGCGGCGCTTGGGCGGCTCCACCGGCGGGTTGACGACGCCGAGGATGTGGCCCGAGCTCGTCAGCACGTAGCGCTTCTCGCCGGTGACGTAGCTGTTGATGCGGAAGGTCTGGCGCCACGGCGTGATGTGGTCGTCTTCGGCGCCGACCTGGTAAAGGGGCACGTGAATCGTCGCGAGGTCGATCGGCTGGCCGCCAATCTCCAGGCTGTCGGGCTTGATCAGCTTGTTGTTGAGATACAGCTCGCGCAGGTAGAACTCGTGCATGCGCGAGGGCATGCGCGTGCAGTCCATGTTCCAGTAGAGCACATCGCTCGGCGCGGGCGGCTCGCCGTAGAGCCAGCCATGCACCAGGTAATGCCAGATCAGCGGGTTGGAGCGCAGCAGGCGGAAGGTCGCCGCCATCTCGGTGCCGTCGAGGTAGCCGCGGGTGCGCATGCTGTCGATGAGCCAGGTGATGCTGCCCTCGTCGATGAACACCTCGATGTCGCCCGGCGACTGGAAGTCGACGAGCGAGCAAAGCAGCGTCCAGTGGGCCACAGGATGAGATTCGGGCACCTCCTCGCGCCGCAGCTTGCGGCTCATCATCGCCATGTAGACGGCGAGCATCGTGCCGCCGATGCAATAGCCGACCGCGTGCACCTTCGCCGCGCCGGACAGCTCGCGCGCCACGCGCATCGCTTCGCCCACGCCTTCGACGACGTAGTCGTCGAAGCTGGTGTCGCGCATCGCGGCGCTCGGGTTCTTCCAGCTCGTGATGTAGACGTCGAAGCCCTGGTCGACCAGATGCTTCACGAGGCTCTTCTTCGGCTGCAGGTCGACGACGTAGAACTTGTTGATCGTCGGCGTGACGAACACGATCGGCGTCGCATGCACCTTCTTCGCCGTCGGCGCGTAGTGGATCAGCTCGATCAGGCGGTTGCGGAACACCACCGCGCCCGGCGTCATCGCCAGGTTCTTGCCGACGGCAAAGGCGTCGAGGCCGGTCATGCGCACGGTGCGCGCCTGCATGTCCTTCATGAACACGTCGAAGCCGCGCCGCAGGCTGTCGCCGCCGCTCTCGACGGCCTTCCTCATCGCCACCGGATTGGTGAGGAGGTAATTGGTCGGCGCCATGGCATTCAGGAACTGGCGCCACCAGAACGCGGCGCGGCGGCGTTCCTTCGGCGACAGCCCCGGCGTGTTGAACAGGCTGTCCTGCACGGCGCGGGTGGTGAACAGGTACCACTGCTTGAGGAGATCCCAGCCCGGCTCGCGCGACCACACGGGGTCGGCGAAGCGCGTGTCGTCCGGCTGCGGGCGCACGATGTCGTCGAGGTCGCGATTGGCGGCCTTCGCCATCGTGTGGAGCTGCAGCGCGAGGAAATCGGCGCTGGTGCGGATGAACAGATCCGACAGCTCCTGCGGATGGGCGAGCCACGCGTACTGGGCATGCACCATCGGCGCGAGGATGCCGAAGGGATCGACCACGCGTTCGATGCTGCGGGCGAATTCCTTGGCGCGGTCGGCGGGAAGCGCGAGGTAGGCGCCTATGCCCGCGCCTTCCTGCGCGAGCGGCGGCACGGCGGGAGCATTCATGGTGAGGGCACTATCGCGCAGGCGCGCTGGTGCCCATTGATACAAATCAACCGTCGTGGCCGGGGTTAAAAAGGAACGTCAGGACGGCTACGGCTTGGTGCGCGGGAACTGCTGCTCCCAGTATTCGAGCTCGTCGCGGAAGCTGCGCTCGACGTCGCTGCCGCTCAGGTATTGCACGCTGCCGTCGGCGGCATTGTTGACCACCGCCTTGCGCAGCTGACCCGTCGGCGTGGTGACGTAGTACCGCGTCACGCTGCCCTTGCGCTGCATCAGCACGAGGTATTGCCGCTGCAGGTCGGCGGGCACGATCACCATCCGCAGGCTGCCGTCGGCGAAGCTGAAGGCGCGCGCTTTCGCGGCGATGTTCGGCTCGTTGGTCCGCAGCGGAATGCCGAGGTGAATGGCGATCGGGCGGCTCATCTCGGTCGGCTGGCCGGTGTCGCGCATGGCGGCCATGATCTCGTCGACGGTGAAGGGCGCCGCGCCCGTCTGGGCAAGCGCGAAGGGCGCGAAAAGGCAGGCGACGAGCGCCAGGGTGCGCAAGCTCTTCATGGCCCTGCAGTTTACAGGCGCGGCGGCGCGCGGAACGGCGCCTCGCCGGCGTGCGCCGTGTAGATCTCCAGCAGGCGGTCGAGCAGCTCGCGATGCGCCGCGACCAGGCGGCTCAGGCTCAGGGTGTTGGCGCCTTCCCACGATCCCGACAGGTAGGCGATGCGGGCCGGATGTTTCTCGGGTAACGACGACAGCAGGTGGGCGACCTCGGCGTGCTCCCGATCATCGCGGTAATCGGAAGGGTGCCTTTTCTCCCTCGGCAGGGGAATGACCCGTCGCATGGAAGGAAGGATGCATGAAGCGGCCGGCGAGCGTCGTGAACTTGGTCACGACGGCGCGGGCAATGGTGCAGAAAGATAAGACTGCGTCACGCGTGGCGCGCGTTTTCGCGTGCCAGGCTGTAGTAGGTCCCCGCGAAGATGACGATCGCGCCCACGATCACCATCGGGTCGAAGGCTTCCGCGTAGAAGAGCGCCCCCACCACCGCGATCAGCGGCAGCCGGATGAAGTCGATCGGCACGAGGACCGTCGCATCGGCGAGCTTCATCGCGCGGGTCATCGAATAGTGCGCGGCAAAGGAGCCGGCGCCGATCACCAGGATCCACGGCAGGTCGGCGAGCTGCGGCGCCACCCAGGTGCTCCAGGCCGCGGCGAGCGTGACCGGCAGCTGCACGGCCGACATCCAGAACGTGACGGCGAGGGCCGAGTCGGTGGCGGAAAGGCGCTTCGTGAAGACTATGTTGCTCGCGTAGAAGATCGAGCCCAGCACCATCACCAGCGCCGCCGGATGGAAGGCGCCGAGCCCCGGCCGCAGGATGATGCCGACGCCGGCGAGCCCGAACACGAGCATGACGATGCGGCCGCGATTGAGGCGCTCGCCGAGGAACGCGGCGGCGAGGAGCGCGGTCCACACCGGCATGGTGAATTCGATGGCGAAGACCGTGGCGAGCGTGAGCGCGCCAATGGCGTACATCCAGCAGAACTGGCCGCCGAGGTGCACCAGCGCGCGCGTCGCATGCAGCGCGAAGCGGCGCGTACGCACGCTCGCCAATCCATGGCTGGGGATCAGCGCGCAGACGATGAGCAGCGTGACGCCGGTCCGCAGCGACAGGATCTGCAGGATTCCCATGTGGCGCTGCAGCTCGCGCACCGATACGGCCATCGCGGCGAAGGACAGCACGGCGCCCAGCATCCAGAGCGCGCCGCGCAAGGTGTGGTTGATGTCCTGGCTCATGTTATGTTGGCCGCCCATGTCCGCGGACGATCGCTATCGGCAGCAGATCGCGTGGCTTTTCGAGCGCTCGCCGTTTTACCGCGAAAAGCTCGCCGCTGCCGGATTCGTTTCGCCGCAGTCGGTCGGCGGCCTGGCCGAGCTCGCGCGCCTGCCGTTCACGGAGAAGGACGAGCTGCGCAGGAGCCAGGCCGAGCAACCGCCGCTGGGGGCGCATGCGGCGCTGCCGATTGCGCAGATGGCGCGCATCTATTCGACCAGCGGCACGAGCGGCGCGCCGCTCTACATTCCGCTTTCGAAGAACGACGTCGAGCAGTGGCGCGAGATCGGCCGCAAGACCTACTCCGCCAACGGGCTGAAGGCGGGTGAGCGCGTCGTCACCACCTATGGCGCCGGGCCGTTCGTCGCCGGTGCTTCGCTTGCCGCCTTCGAAGCCATCGGTGCGGTGCATATCCCGGTAGGTGCCGGCAATACCGAGCGTCTCCTCACCGCGATCCAGAAGCTGCAGCCGGAGGCGCTCGCCTGCACGCCCTCTTATGCGCTGCACATCGCGGAAGTGGCGGCCGCGAAGGGAATCAAGCTGGCCGGGGTGGAGCGCATCATCGTCGGCGGCGAGCCCGGCGGCGGCGAAGAAGGCTTCCGCAACCGGCTGCAATCGGTCTGGAATGCCAGGATCTACGAGATCATGGGAATCGGCGACGTCGCGGCTTCGCTGTGGGGCGAGTGTGGCGAGCAGGCGGGCATGCATTTCTCGGCCGATGGCGTGATCCACGTCGAGCTCATCGACCCGGACACCGGCGCTTCCAGGGCGCTCGCCGACGGGGAAACGGGCGAGCTCGTCTATACGCACCTGGCGCGCGAAGCCGCGCCGCTCGTGCGCTTTCGCAGCCGCGACCATGTGCGCGTGTGGACGTCGAAGTGCGCCTGCGGCCGCGCCTCGATGCGCGTGCGCTGCATCGGCCGCACGGACGACATGCTGATCGTGCGCGGGGTGAACGTCTTTCCGTCGGCCGTGCGCGAGGTCGTGGCGCGGTTCCAGCCGAAGGTGACGGGCGCGATCCTCATCCGCCCGCGGCGCAGGGGCGTGAAGCAGGATCCGCCGCTGCCGTTGCTGGTCGAAGGCGACGCCGCGCTGGCCGAGCCGATCGCGAAGGAAATCCGCGCCGCGCTCCTCTTCACGCCCGAAGTCCGCATGGTGGCGCCGCAGGCGCTGCCAAGATCGGATTACAAGGTCAAGCTCGTCGACTATTCAGAGGCAAGCGAAAAGGGGTCAGAGCAATTTTCCTGAAATACTTGTTACGGATAAATTGCTCTGACCCCTTTTCTCTAACGGAGGCATCGTGAGGCTCGTCGCATTGGCATTGGCGCTGGTCACCATCGGGGTGCAGGCGCAGACCTATCCGTCCAAACCGATCCGTGTGGTCGTGCCCTATACCGCCGGCGGGCCCGCCGATCTGCTGGTGCGTGGCATGGGGCAGAAGCTCACCGAAGCGTGGAACCAGCAGATCGTGGTGGAGAACAAGCCCGGGGCGAACGAGATCATTGCCGCGCAGGAAGTGGCGAAGGCGCCGGCTGACGGCTATACCTATCTGCTCGCCTCCGACGCCGTCTTTTCGCTCAACGGCTACCTGTATTCCAAGCTGCCGTACGACCCGGTGAAGGACTTCGCACCGGTGTCGCGCGTCGTGAACGCGAACCTGATGCTCGTCGCACGCCCCGATTTCCCGGCGAACAGCGTGCGCGAGCTCGTCGACTACGCCAGGAAGAATCCCGGCAAGCTGAACTACGGCTCGGTGGGCGCCGGCGGCGTCAACCACCTCGCCATGGCGTGGTTCAGCACGCAGAATGGCCTCGAGATGCAGCACATCGCGTACAAGGGCCTGGTGCAGGGCCTGCAGGACATCATGACGAGCCGGCTCGACATGATGTTCGCGGTCATCGGCGGCGCCGCGCCGCACCTCAAGGCCGGCAAGATGAAAGGGCTCGCCGTGTCCGGCGGCTCGCGCAACGGCCTGATCCCCGATGTGCCGACCTTTGCCGAGGCCGGTTTCCCGAACTTCGATGCATCGTTCTATTTCGGGCTGGCCGCGCCGGCCGGGACGCCGCGCGACATGGTTGCGAAGTTCGCCGCGGCGTCCTCCAGGATCGTCAACGCCGCCGAATTCAAGGAGAAGTACCTCAGCAACCTCGGCTTCGAGGCCGTGGGCGACACGCCCGAGCAGTTCGCCGCCTTCCTCAAGCGCGACCGGGAGCTGGCGCAGAAGAAGGTGCAGGCGTCGGGCGCCAAGCTCGACTGAACTAGAATCGCCCGCTCATCTCATGCAACGCCCGCCTTTTCGGGCCGACCAGGTCGGCAGCTTATTGCGTCCGGACCGCCTGAAGCAGGCGCGCGAGCAGTTCCTCGGGCCGCAGACGCCGACCAGCGCGCTCGGCCCGCACCAGAATCCTTCGCTGAGGGAAGTCGAGGATGCGTGCATCCGCGAGGTGGTGGCGATGCAGGAGCGCCTCGGCCTCAAGGCGGTTACCGACGGCGAATTCCGCCGCCGCAGCTGGTGGCTCGAGCTGATCCTCGGCTGGGAAGGCTTCGAGGCCGATCGCACCGGCTCGGCGAAGCTCCGCTGGCGCAACGCCTCCGGGCCGACGCAGGGCTTCTCCGACCTGAACGTCGTCGGCCCGATTCGCTGGCGGCCGAGCAGCGTGGTTTCCGCTTTCCGGTTCCTGAAAGCAAACACGAGCCGCGTGGCGAAAGTGACCATGCCGGCGCCGAACTGCGTGCACTACTACACCGGCGGCAAGCTCGGCTACTACAAGAACGACCGCGAGCGCTTCTGGTCTGACCTGGTCGCCGCCTATCGGCAGGAAATCAAGGCGCTGGTCGAGGCGGGGGCCAGATACCTCCAGCTCGACGACACCAGCATCGCCTTCATCTGCGATCCGGCGCATCGCGAGTACGTGCGCTCGTGGGGCGACGATCCGATGCGGCTCGTCAACGTCTACGCCGACAAGATCAACGAGACGCTCGCCGGCCTGCCGGCCGACGTGACGATCACCTTGCACCAGTGCCGCGGCAACCGCGAAGGCAACTGGGCCGCCGAGGGCGGCTACGACCCCGTGGCCGAGGTGCTGTTCAACCGCATCAAGGTGAACGGCTATTTTCTCGAGTACGACACCGCTCGCGCCGGCGGGTTCGAGCCGCTGCGCCTGCTGCCGAAAGGCGACAAGCGCGTGGTGCTGGGCCTCGTGTCGACGAAAAGCGCGCGCGTCGAGAGCGAAGAGGAGCTGATACGGCGCATCGAGCAGGCGGCCAAGCTCGCGCCGCTGGAGCAGCTCGCGATCAGCCCGCAATGCGGCTTCGCCAGCTCGATCAAGGGCAATCCATTGGGGCAAGCCGAGCAGGAAGCGAAGCTTGCGCGCATTGTCGAAGTGGCTAACAAGGTATGGGGGAATCACTGATGGCTGCAAAGAAACCCGCAGAGCGAAAGCTCGACATCTTTCCGCACATCTTCCCGCTCGAGTACTTCGAGCGGATGAAGAAGATCGCCGAGGGCAACCCGAGCCTCGCGGCGCAGCTCAAGCGCTGGATGCACATCCCGGTGCTGTGGGATCTGGAGCAGCGTATCAAGATGATGAGGCGCTGGCCGGGCTACCAGCAGGTGCTGACGCTGTCGATGCCGGCCATCGAGTTCCTCGGCACGCCAGAGGAGACCCCCGAGCTCGCCCGCCTCGCCAACGACGGCATGGCCGAGATCGTGGCGCAGCATCCGGATCTTTTTCCTTGCTTCGTGGCCTCGCTGCCGATGAACAACGTCCCGGCATCCCTGGAGGAGATCGACCGCGCGATCGGCAAGCTCGGCGCGAAAGGCATCCAGATCTTCACCAACGTGAATGGCCGCCCGCTCGACGAGCCGGAGTTCTTCCCGATCTTCGAGCGCATGTCGAAGAAGTACGACCTGCCGATCTGGGTGCACCCGTCGCGCACGGCGAAATGGGCCGACTACCCGACCGAGCAGAAGTCGAAGTACGAGCTCTGGTGGCTCTTCGGCTGGCCATACGAGACGAGCATTTTCATGGGACGCCTCGTCTTCTCGCAGATGTTCCAGAAGCTGCCGAAGCTGAAGATCATCACGCACCACCTCGGTGCCATGGTGCCGTTCATGGCGAACCGCGTCGGCTATGGCATGGACCAGTTCGGCAGCCGCACCTCGGACGAGGATTACGCGGGCCTCCTCAAGAAGCTCGGCCGGCGGCCGGTCGACTACTTCAAGATGTTCTACAACGACACGTCGATCAACGGCTGGGCCCCGGGTATCCGCTGCGGGCTCGATTTCTTCGGCCAGGCGCACGTCCTGTTCGGCACCGATTGTCCCTTCGATCCCGAGGGCGGCCCGATGTTCATCCGCGAAACCTTCAAGGCGATCGACAGTCTCAGGCTTTCGCCGGGCGACCGTCGGCGCATGTACTTCGGCAACGCCGCCGATTTGCTCAAGCTCGAGTTGCCAAAGGCCAAGGCGAAGCGTAAAAAATAATTCGGGGTGAATTCGGGGACAGAGCCCTAACTCACTCAGCTGCGCGCCGACCGAGTTAGGGCTCTGTCCCCGAATTACCCGAATTCCCAGGAGGGGTCATGGTGCAGACGGCGGCGGACTTCGGTGGCTCGATACCGGAGTATTACGACAGCGTGCTGGGGCCGGCGCAGTTCGAGGCCATTGCGGCGGACCTGGTCCGGCGGCTGCCGATCCGGCCCAAGGGCGACGTGCTCGAGCTCGCCTGCGGCACCGGCATCGTGACGGAGCGCCTGCGCGCGCGCATCGACGCGAATTTCCGCATCGTCGCCACGGACATCAGCGACGCGATGCTCGCTTATGCGCGCAACAAGGTGAAAGGCAAGATCGACTGGCGCAAAGCCGACGCGGCGGCGCTGCCGTTCAAGGACGAGACCTTCGGCGCCGTGGTCTGCGGCCTGGGCGTGATGTTCGTGCCCGACAAGAAGAAGCTCTGCAGCGAAGTGCGCCGCGTCCTGTTCGAAGGCGGCACGCTGCTTTTCAATGTCTGGGACCGGCTCGAGCGCAATCCGCAGGGCAAGGCGACGGCGGACGTGTTCAACGCCCTTTTCCCCGGCGACGCCGACATGCAGTTCTCTTCCGTGCCTTACGGCTTCGCCGACGAGGCGCTCATCCGCCAGCATCTCGACGAGGCGCGCTTCAACGACGTGCGCATCGAGCCGCTGACGATCCAGATCAAGGCGCCGAGCGCGCGCGCCTACGCCAACGGACAGATCCGCGGCACGCCGCGCGGCGCGCTGATCGAGCAGAAGGGCGCGAAGATCGACGAGGTGATCGAGAAGGTCGCCGAAGGGCTTGCCACCGTCGGCGGCAACGAGCCTTTCGCCGTCGAGGCGCATCTGCTTGTCGTGCAGGCGAAGGCCGTGTGAAGCGCGCGGCGCTCGCCTTGTCTGCGCTGCTCGCAGCCTGCGCGACCAGCCCGGAGCACGAGAATTTCAAGCAGGTGATGAACCGCCAGGTCGGCAAGTCGGCCGACGACCCGGATGCCTACCCGGTGCTCTACCGCTTGCGGCAGGTGAACGAGAAGACGCTGCCGAACGGCAACCGGCAGCTGCAATACGCCGCGGGACGCCGCGGCGAGTGCAAGCTTTACTATGAAGTACAGCCGGGCTCGCTCACCATCGTGCGCTGGGCGTACGAAGGCAGCGAGCGCGAGTGCGTGATTCCGCCTCGCTAGGGCATCGAGCCCCGGCCGGCGACGATGTCGAGCGCGGCGAGGAAGAGCTCGTTCGGCACGGGCTTCTGGCCGAGCAGATACGCCTCGAGCTCATCGGGCCGGACATGCAGCGCCGCCGCAAGGCGCTCCTTCGTCCCCAACAAGTCCAGTGCACGCAGCAGCGTGCGTGAGGGCGGCCGGTCCATCCCCGCCGCCGGATGCAAGATTAGTGCGCGGCCTGCACGCCGACAAAGCGCTCGAGGAGCGGCGCATCGGCGAGGAGCCCGGCCGAAGCGCCCTGGTGCGCGACGCGGCCGCGCTCGATGACGAGCGCCTGCTGCGTGAGGGACAGCGCCATTTCGGCATGCTGCTCGACGAGCACGATCGACATGCCCTGCAGGTTGGCGAGCGCGGCGGTGAGCTCCTCGACGATGATGGGCGCCAGGCCTTCGAACGGCTCATCGAGGAGCAGCACGGACGGATTGGTCATCAAGGCCCGTGCCACCGCGAGCATCTGCTGCTCGCCGCCCGAAAGCTGGTTGCCCAGATGGCGGCGCCGCTCGCGCAGCCGCGGGAAAAGGCCGTACACGCGCACGAGGTCCCACGGCCCGCGCCGCGCAGCGACGCAAAGGTTCTCCTCGACGCTGAGCGAGGGAAAGATTTCCCGCTCCTGCGCCACCCAGCCGATGCCCAGGCGAGCGCGCTGGTGCGGCGCCAGGCGGTTGATCGGCGTTCCGCGCCAGGCGATCTCGCCGCGGTGCACGCGCGTGTAGCCCATGATCGTGAGGAGCAGGGTGGACTTGCCGACGCCATTGCGCCCGAGGACGGCGAGGCTGCCGCCGCTCGGCACCTCGAGCGAAATGCCGTCGAGCACGATCGCGTCGCCGTAGCCGGCGCGCAGGTCACGCAGCGAGAGCACGGTGCGCCTTTCCGAGATAGACCTCGCGCACGCGCGGGTCGCGGCCGACTTCGGCCGGCGTGCCTTCGACCAGGATGCGGCCGCCGACCATCACGATGATGCGGCTCGCGAAGCGGAATACCACGTCCATGTCGTGCTCGATGAAGAGCACCGTGAGCGCGCTCGACAGGCCCGAGATGACGGCGAACAGCTCCGCGCTCTCGTCCTTCGGCACGCCGGCGGCAGGCTCGTCGAGGAGCAGCACGCGCGGCTTCGTCGCCAGGGCGAGCGCGATCTCGAGCAGCCGCTGCTGCCCGTACGCGAGTTCGCGCGTTTCCCTGGCCGGCGGAATATTCAGCGACGCGAGGATCGCTTCGGCTTCGGCGATCGCGGCTTCGCGCGCGGCGAGGCCGCTCCACCAGTTGTGCGCGTGGCCTTCGCGCTCGAGGACGGCGAGCGTCACCGACTCAAGCGCCGTGAGCCGCGGGAAGAGCGTGTTGATCTGGAAGGTGCGCGCGAGGCCCGCCCGCACGCGGGCGTGCGGCTTGAGGGGCGTGATCTCCCGCTCGTCGAGGAAGATCTGGCCCTCGTCGGGCTGCAGCATGCCCGTCAGGAGGTTGATGAGCGTCGTCTTGCCGGCGCCGTTCGGACCGATCAGGGCATAGCGCGCCCCCGCCGGCAGGTCGAGCGCAATGTCCTGCGCGACGACGAGCGAGCCGAAGCGCTTGCTCAGCTTTTGCGTTCTGAGAATCTCGCCAGCCCTCCGAGAATGCCGTTCGGCAGGAACATCACCACCGCCACCAGCAGCAGCCCGATCCAGAAATACCAGTACTGCGGGTTCATGCCGGAGAACTGGTCGCGCGCCACCATGTAGATGAGCGCGCCGAGGATGCCGCCGTAGAGACGGCCCGCGCCGCCCAGGATCAGCATCACCAGCACATCGGCCGAGCGCCCGAAGGAAAGGACTTCGAGCGACACCGTGGAAGTCGTCTGCGTCAGGAGCGCGCCGGCCGCGCCGGCCATCACCGCGGAGATCGTGTAGATCTTGCGCAGGTGCGCCAGGCTCGGCGCGCCGATGGCCGGCATGCGCACCGCGTTCTCGCGGATGCCGCGCAAGGCGAGCCCGAACGGCGAGTGGATGATGCGCCGGGCCGCGAGGAAGAGCAGGAACAGCACGGCCAGCGAATAAGCGTAAGCGGTGCGCCCGTAGAGATCGAACTTGAAGCCGAGGAGGGGCGACATTCTTACGCCCTGCAGGCCGTCGGCGCCGCCCGTCAGCGCGCTCGCGCTGTTGGCCGCCTCCTGGAGGAGAAGCCCGAGCCCGAGCGTTAGCATGATCAGCGCGAGATGGCGGAAACGCACGATGACATGGCTCGTGACGTACCCGACGAGCCCGGCGGCGGCGGCACCCGCGGCGAGCCCGAGGAGCGGGTCGCCGATGAAATGCTTCGCGAGCAGGCCGGCGGTATACGCGCCGAAGCCGAAGTAGGCCGCATGGCCGAGGGAGACGATGCCTGCGTAGCCGAGGATCAGGTCGAGCGAGAGCGCGAAGAGCGCCGTGATCGCCACCTGGCTCGCGAGCGACAGGTAATCCGGCGTGACGAGGAAAGGCAGCAGAGCGGCGAGCCAGAAGACGGTCTCCGCCGGCCGCCAGCGCGCCTGCTCCTGGAAGAAGGGCCGGGCGCTCGGCAACTTAGCGCTTGCCAAACAAGCCGAGCGGCCGCCACATCAGCAGGCCGACCATCACGAGATAGATGAGGAAAGCGCCGAGCCACGGGAAGTAGTACTTGCCCGCCATGTCGCTGATGCCGAGGAGCAGCGCCGCCGCGAACGAGCCGCCGATCGAGCCCAGACCGCCG
Organism: Burkholderiales bacterium; assembly: GCA_036524215.1. Classification (GTDB taxonomy): domain Bacteria; phylum Pseudomonadota; class Gammaproteobacteria; order Burkholderiales; family SG8-39; genus SCGC-AG-212-J23. Next base: position 11,010 of record DATDCR010000349.1, on the reverse strand, counting down.
ACCGCCACCACGATCAGCACGTAGACCAGATAGTTGAACGCGAAGGAATGGTCGAGGCCGACGATGTTGATGGCGAGCGCGCCGCCCAGGCCGGCGAGGCCGCCGCCGAGCGCGAAGGTGATCATGAACGCGCGATCGACGTTGAGCCCGAGGCCGCGCGCCATGCGCTGGTTATCGACCGCCGCGCGCACCTGGGCGCCGAAGCGCGTGTACTCGAGCGCGAGGACGAGGACCAGCGCGACGAGCACCCCCATGCCGATGAGAAAAAGCCGGTATGCGGCGAAGCGAACGCCGAACGCTTCGACCGAGCTTCGCAGGTAGTCCGGCATCGGCGTCGACTGCACCACCGTGCCGTAGAACCAGGCGTACGCGGCGACCGAGATGAACACGATGCCGATGGTGAACAGGCACTGGTCGAGGTCGCTCGAGCGGTACAGGCGCCGGTACAGGGTCCTCTCGAGAACCACGGAGACGAGCGCCGCGGCGAGGAACGCCATCGGCAGCGTGGCGAAGAACGGCCAGCCGTAGCTGCCCATCAGGCTGACCGTCGTATAGCCGCCGATCATGGCGAAGCTGCAGTGCGCCAGGTTGACGAAATTCATCATGCCGAGCGTCACCGACAGCCCCACCGACAGCAGGAACAGCAGCGTGCCGTAGGCGAGGCCGTCGAACAGCACGCCGACCAGCGACTGCATGGTCGCCGGCTACTTCTTCAGGCGTTCTTGCATCTAACGCGTCTTCATGCGTTCTTTAACCGGGTCCTTAACGTTCTCGACCTTGTCGAACTCGACGTTCTTCAGCTCGCCGCCCACCTTCTCCACGCGGCGGATATAGACGGTCTGCACGATGTCGCGCGTCTGCGGATCGATCGAGATCGGGCCGCGCGGGCTTTCCCACTTCATGCCCTTGGCGGCGTCGATCAGCGCGTCGCCGTCGGCCTTGCCGCCGGTCTTCTTCAGCGCCTCGTAGATCAGGTGCATGCCGTCCCAGCCGCCGATCGAGAAGAAGTCCGGCGTGCGGTTATACGCGGCCTTGTAGGACCCGACGAAATCACGATTCATGGCCGAATCGTGGTTCGGGTCGTAGTGGAACACCGTGACGATGCCCAGCCCCGTGTCGCCCATGCTCTTCAGCGCGTGCTCGTCGGCGAGCTCGCCCTGGCCGAAGACCCTGGTCTTCTTCGCGTCGATGCCGCGCTCGGCGAGCGCCTTGCCGATGGCACCCGGCTGCGCGCCGCCCGGCACCCAGACGTAGATCGCCTCGGGGTTCATGTCCTTGGCGCGCTGTACGAAGGCGGAGAAATCGGGATTCGCCACGGGGAAGCGCACGGAACCGATGATCTCGCCGCCCGCTTCCTTGAAGCCGCGATGGAAGCTCTGCTCGGCGTCATGCCCCGGGCCATAGTCCGAGACCATGGTGTAGATCTTCTTGACGCCGGCTTTCTTGACCGCCCAGGTGCCGAAGGCCTCGTTCAGCTGCGGAATCGTCACGGAAGTGCGCGCCATGTACGCAGACTTGGTGGTCACGATCGACGTCGCTGCGTTCATCACCACCATGAACTTCTTCGCTTCCGTCGCCACGTCGGCCGCCGACATGGCGTTGGGCGTGAGGACGAAGCCGGCCAGGATATCCACCTTGTCGCGCACCACCAGCTCCTGCGCGAGCCGCTTGGCGACGTCCGGCGCGATGCCGCCGGTGTCCTTGCGGATGAACTCGAGCTTCTTGCCGGCGACGGTCTCGCCGTGCTGCTTGACGTAGAGCTTGATGGCGTTGTCCATCTGCGTCGCGGTGTCGGCGAACTGGCCCGAGTAGGGCATGATCAGGCCGATCTTGACCGTTTGTTGCGCCTGCGCCGCGAAGGCCAGCGCGAACGCGCCGGCGGCAACGATGAGTCTCTGCATGGTGGTTCCTCCCTCTGAAGGAAGCCGTACCATACCAAAAATGACCCGCCGCCGCGCTGAAACGCCGATGAAAGAGCTCGAACGGGCGAACGTCGCGGGCGTTCGCCGCTCGCTTGCAGCCCTCGGTGCGGTGGTGGCGGAAGTCGATCGCGAGCTGCGCTACTTGTGGGTCGACAATCCGCATCCGGACTTCGACCCTGGCACGGTCGCCGGCAAGCGCGATGACGAGCTGCTTTCGGCTGAGGATGCGGCCGACATCATCTCGCTCAAGCGCGAGACCTTCGAGCGGGAGACGCCCGTGTCGCGCATCCTGCGGTTCAGGCGCTCGGATGGAGTGCGCTACTACAGCTTGTTTGCCTATCCCGTGCGCAGCCCGGGCGGCCGCGTCGACAGCATCCTGACCGTCGGCTTCGACGTGCCGGCGCCTGCGCAAGAAACCGCTTGACCCCACTTATGGATAAACGCGTCAGGCAGGCCCCGACACCGGCAGCGAAACATGCACTGCGTTCACAATTACGCGGGCAAAATCCGGCCGCTCCTTCTAGGCTCTGACGCGTGCTCATCAACGGCCGTTGCCATTGCGGCAACACTTCCTTTCTCCTCATCTGGGAGCCCGATCCGGCGCAGATACCCGCACGGGCGTGCGGATGCTCGTTCTGCGTGAAGCACGGCGGCGTGTGGACCTCGCATCCCAGGGCGGCTCTCGCGGTGGTGGTGCGCGACAAGGAACTGGTCGCGAGATATGCGTTCGGCACCAAGACGGCAGACTTTCACGTCTGCACGCGCTGCGGCGTCGTGCCCGTGGTGACGAGCCGCATCGACGATCAGCTCTATGCGGTCGTGAACGTGAACGCCTTCGAAGGCATCGACCGTTCGCTCATCCGCCTCGCCGCGGCGGATTTCGAAGGCGAGGGGGAAGGCGATCGCCTGGCGAGGCGCAAGCGCAACTGGATCGGCAACGTGCGCTTCGAATAAGAAGCGCACGCGAACGACTTTACTTCAGCGAAGCGTAGTAGGCCGCCAGGTTCTCCACGTCCTTTGCGCTCAGGTTGGCGCTGAGCGACTTCATCATCGGACTGTTGCGGGCGCCGGACTTGTAATCGCCCATCGCCTTGGTGAAGCTCGCGGCCGGCATGCCGGCGAGCTTCGGGTTGGCGCCTTTGCCTTCCCCCTTGGCGCCGTGGCAACCGGCGCAGCTCGCGGCTTTCTGCTGTCCCGCGGCCACGTCGCCGGCCGCGTAAGCCGCACCTGCGATGCTCGACAGCGCGAAGGCGGCGAGCAGAAGTCTGGTTCGTTGCATCCGATGTCTCCTTTGAAGACCGATAAGTGCATTAACGCTGCGGCCGGCCGCCGGATGACGCGGCGCCGCCTGCTTTTTTGGCGGGCAATTGTCACGGACCGGCACAGGGGCCTTGTGTAGGCTGGATCCTTCCCAAGGAGGGCGCCATGCGCATCCATGCCGGAATCACGCCGCTGCTCTTGCTTGCCGCGCTGTGGGGATGTTCCAGCACCGTGATCGTGCCGGTGCCGCCACGCATGGATCTGACCAGCTATGCGACGGTCGGCATCATCGAGTTCGCTTCCAATTCGCAGGGCGCGCTCGGCGCGCACGCCACGCGGCGCTTCGAGGAGCAGGTTCAGGCGGCCCAGCCCGGGACCCGTTTCATCGAGCTCGGCAGCCGCGAAACCGTGCTCGCGGCAGTGGGCGGCAGGCAACTCGATGCCGACGCGCTGAGAAGGATCGGTGCAAGGTACGGCGTGGCCGCCGTCTTCCTGGGCGAGCTCGCCTATTCGGAGCCGCGCACCGACGTCAAGGTCACTGACCTCCAAAGGCTCGAAGGCGCCGTGCGCACGGAGCTCAGGGGTGACATTTCAAGCCGGTTGCTGGAGACCGCAACGGGAGCCAGCGTATGGAGCAGCTCGGCTTGGGCAAGAAGAGAGATCGGCGCGCTGCGCGTGTCGGCGGACCATGGCGTGAGTGGTGCCATGAGCCAGTCCGATCCGCGCAACGAAATGGTGCCGGCGCTCGTCTACCAGCTGACGCACGATTTCCGGCCGAGCACGATGCGCCAGCCGGCGAAATAACGCGCGCCGCGCTACGCGGGGGTCATGCCGCCCCAGCGTTCGCGCCGGTCGGCGAGCCCGAAACGGCGCTCGCGCCTGACGGGGATCATGCTTTGTCGGCGATCGTGCATCAGCAGGCGGCGCTCGTCCTCCGAGCGACTCGCGGGCTCGCGCCAGCCGACATAGGCGGCGGCGAGCGCCGTCACCCCATGCAGCCAGATGTCGTGGCCGTGGATCGGGATCATGCCGAAGGTCGTGTTCAGCACCGGCAGCATGCCCATCACGGCGAGCGCGCCGTAGATCACGGCGAGCGCGCGCGCGAACGTCATGCTGCTCGTGCGCCCCGACCAGGCAGCGAGGCCCCAGGCGCCGATCGCGAGGTGCACGCCGGTATGGAGGATGTTGACCGGGAAGAGGCCCATCAGGTAGCCGTACATCATGGTGAAGTGGGTCGCCGGCGCGTCCGCGGGCGGCGGCATCAGCATCGCGGGCACGAGACCGAGGAGGCCGGCAGCCAAATAAGCGATACCGACGATGAGCGCAAAGCCGTTCGATTTCATGGTCAGACCTCCACGTAGTGGCTTTCCGGTCCCTGCTCGTAGTCGCGCGCGAGGCGGACCGTGCCGTCGCGCTCGACAACTGCCACCCGGCAGCGCGGCTTGGCGAGGGCCACGCGCACGGCGTGCTTCATCGCGCCCCACTTGCTCGGGAAATAGGCGATGGCGACGCGGCTCGGCCCGCGCTCGTTGACGCTCCAGACGCCGTCGCGCGTTTCGCTGACCGAAAGAAGGGGTTGTTCCATCAGCTGCCTCCTGAAGGCGCCTGTGCGTGGATGACCGAAGGCTTCTCGATCGGCGGCCGGCGGATCTCCTGCTCGAGGCTCGGGTGCTCGCGGCGCTCGAAGTGCGCAAGCGCGACGGGCCGACCACTCTCTATCGCCTGGTACAAGGCGCGGATCACCCGCACGTCGGCGAGGCCTTCCTCCGCCGAGGGCTCGGGATCGCGGTTCTGCAGCACGCAATCGGAGAAGTACAGCAGCTCCGGGGCGAACTGGTCGCGCTTGGCGAAGCGCCGCTCGCTCACCACGTTGCCGTCGAGCGCGAGCCGGTGCTCGAGCGGCTTGGCGTATTCGTACGCGGGATCCACGGCGAGCTCGCCCTTGGTGCCGACCAGGCGGTATTCGGAAACCTTGGTCGCGCCGAAGCTGCAGGTGAAGCCCGCCAGGCGCTCGTTCGGGAAGCGCAGCAGCGCGCTCACCGATTCCTCCACGTCGCCGATCACGCCGGCCGAGAGGGCGCGCACCTCGATCGGCTCGGCGCGGAAGAGGGAGCGCGCGGCGTTGATACAGTAGATGCCGATGTCGTAGAGCACGCCGCCGCCGAGGGCGCGCTTGACGCGGATGTTGTCCGGCACCACGCTCATCGTGAAGGTGGAGGTGAACAGCCGCGGCTCGCCGATGCGCCCCGAGCGCGCGATCTCCACGGCCTCGAGGTTGGCGCGCTCGAAGTGCAGGCGATAGGCCACCATCAGCTTGACCTTGTGCTCGCGGGCCACGCGGCCCATCAGCTCGCATTCGGCTTCGGCGACCGCCATGGGCTTTTCGCACAGCACATGGACGCCGGCGCGCGCCGCGCGCTCGGTGTACTCGGCGTGCATGCTGTTCGGCAGCGCGATGTAGACGGCGTCGATGTCGCCGCTTTTCAGGAGCTCGTCGTACTGCTCGTACGGGACGGCCTTGGCGACCTCGTATTTCTTGCGCAGCTCATCGCGCTTCAGCGCGTCGCCGGAGACGATGGCGACGAGCTTGGAGTTGCGCCGCGCATTGCCGAACGCGGGCAGCACCGCGACCTGGGCGATATGCCCGCAGCCGACGACCGCGTAGCGGATAAGGCGCTTAGGCATCTATGCTGCGCGGCGCTTGCGGGCCGCGCGTTTGGGTTTGTGGTGGGCGTCGTTGGCGGCTTCCTTGCCGCTCGCCTTCGCTTTCGCCGGCTTCTTGGCGCCTTCCACGCTCTTGCGCAGGAGCGACATCAGGTCGATCACCTCGGCGCCCTTCTCGGCCTTCTCTTCCTTCGCCGGTGCGGTGATTTCCTCCGTCTGCCCGGCCTTGATCTTCTCCTCGATGCGCTTGAGAAGATCCTCGTGGTAGGTGTCGTGGTAGCGCTCGGGCTTCCACTCGTCCGCCATGTCGTCGATCAGGCGCAGCGCCATGTCGAGCTCCTTCGCGGTCACCTTGTGGCCCTTCAGCCGCTCCGGGAGGTCGAGGTCCTCGGCGCTCTTCAGCTCCGTGTGGTAGCGCAGCGTATTGAGGACCAGCGCCTCGCCCTGCGGCACCAGGGCCGCGAGGTATTGCTTCGTGCGCACGACCACCGTGGCGATGCCGGCCTTGCCGGCCTTCGCCATGGCGTCGCGCAAGAGCGCGTAGGCCTTCTCGCCGCGCTTGCCGGGCGCGAGGTAGTAGGGCGTCTCGAAATACTGCGGCGCGATGTCGGCGAGGTCGACGAAGGCCATGATGTCGACCGTCTTCGCCGCCTCGGGATTCGCGCGCCGGAAATCCTCCTCCGACAGCACGACGTACTTGTCGTCCTCGTACTCGTAGCCCTTGACGATGTCTTCCCAGGGCACGTCCTTGCCGGTCGCCTTGTTGACGCGCTTGTAGCCGACCGGCGCCATGTCGCGCTTGTCGAGCATGGTGAGGTCGATCTCCGCCGAGCGCTTCTGCGCCGAGAAGAGCTCGACCGGCACGTTGACCAGCCCGAAGCTGATCGCGCCCTTCCACAAGCCGCGCGCCATGGTGTTACCTAGTGGCTGCCCATGCCCTCGAGCAGCGACGCGAGGTCGTCGGCATGCTCCTCCTCCTTGGCGAGGATCTCTTCCAGCATGCGCCGGGTGGTCGAGTCCTCCGCGGCGAGGTAGTTGATCATCTCGCGGTAGCTATCGATGGCGATGCGCTCGGCGACCAGGTCCTCCTTGATCATCTCCTCGAGCGAGCCGCCCTCGACGTACTCGGCATGGCTGCGCGTGGCGAGCCCGTCGGGCGAGAAATCGGGCGCGCCGCCGAGCTGCGTGATGCGCTCGGCGATCTGGTCGGCGTGCTGCTGCTCCTCGTTGGCGTGCTGGAGGAACTCCGCCGCCACGCTCTCCGCGTGGATGCCCTTCGCCATGAAGTAATGGCGCTTGTAGCGCAGCGTGCAGATGATCTCGGTGGCGAGCGCCTCGTTGAGGAGCTTCAGCACCACCTCGCGGTCGGCGTGGTACCCGGGAGTCACCGCCCCTTCGGCGATGTGCTCCCGGGCCCGCCGGCGCAGCGTCTCGATGTCGGAGAGGAAGGCGCCGCTGCGGCCGGGCTGAGCGCTCATTGCAGTGCCTTACCGGTTGGTGCTGGCGCCAGTGCTGGCGTTGCGGTTGCGATCGGCGCGCGCGTGCTTCTGCTTGATGTCCGCCTTGGCGCGGTCATGCTTCGCCTTCGCGTCCTTCTTGCAGGCGCTCTCTTCCTTGCCTTTCATCTCCTTGCACTTGGCCTCGGCGACCTTATACTCGTGCTCGGCCTTCTCTTCCTCGACCTTGCGCTGGTTGGCCGGGGTCGCGTCGTACTTGGCCTTCAGCTCCGCCTTGGCGACCTTCTCCTTGCCCTTGGCGTCGGCCTCGCAGACGTTCTTCTCGGCGCCCTTCATGTCCTTGCACTTCGCCTTCTCGGACTTGTACTGCGCTTCGATCCTGTCTTCCTCGGCCTTGCGCTCATGGCGGTCGGCCTTGGCTTCCTGGCGCTCGGCCTTGGCTTCCTGGCGGTCGGCCTTGGTGGTCGCGGCCGGACGGTCGGCGCGCGGCGTGTCGGTCGCGGTGCTGGATTGCGCCTGCGCGGCACCCGCGAACGCCAGGGCAATGGCCGCGGCGATGGTCAATAGCTTGATCTGCATGGTCTGTCTCCTCTAGCTTTTGTTAAGGCCTTCTCAGCAATCCCGCGACCAGCGAGACGAGGAAGAGCACAACGAAAACCACGAAAAGGATCTTGGCGATTTCCGCCGCCCCGGCCGCTATGCCGGTAAAGCCGAATACCGCGGCGATGATGGCGATGATGAAAAACGCAAGCGCCCAACTCAACATGACTCACTCCTTCGATAAATGGTGGGTAAAGCTGGTGGAGTGGGAGCAAACCATGTGCCCATGGCGGGCGCGATGTGCCGGTCGGACTTTATTCCCCTGCCATAGGGAGGCGGCCTCGCTTTTGTAACCGTTGCGCCGATTTGTAAGAAGCGCCGAGCGCCGGACATGCCTGCGTAGAGTTTCCGCTACAGGCGGTCCCCGGCACGCCTCCTGCAGCATGGAGCGGCGTGAAGCTCGATGATTCCGCTCTGCCGGTGATGCTCTGGAGCGCGCGGCCCGACCTGTCGTGCGAGTACGTGAGCCGCGCCTGGCTGGCCTTTACCGGCTATAGCGCCGAACAGGCGCTCGGCGAGGGCTGGTCGCGCGTCGTGCATGCCGAGGATCTCGCGCGCTGGCTGGATAGCTGCGTGCGCGCGTTCGACTCCCGCCAGCCTTTCGAGATCGAATACCGCATGCGGCGCCACGACGGCGAATACCGCTGGGTCCTCGATCGCGGCGAGCCGCGCTATTCCCCCGATGGGCTGTTCCTCGGCTATGCCGGCGTCGCGGTCGACATCGATGCGCTCAAGCGCGCAGAGGTATCGCTCGCCGCCTCCCTCGAGCGCGAGCGCCGCCTGCGCACCGCGACCGAGGATGCGAGCAAGGCGCGCGAAGCATTCTTCGCCTCCCTGCTCGCGGAGCTGCACTCGCCGAGCCAGGCGGTGCTGACCTGGGCTTCGCATCTGCGGGAAAAGCTGCCGTGGTCAAGCGAGGCGGCCGAGGCGCTGGAATCGATCGTCGCCAACGCACGCCTGCAGTGCCGCGTGATCGGCAACCTGCTCGAGCTTTCGCGTCATCCGGCCGGCTATGCGCGGCGCGGCAAGGCGCCGGATGCGCCGCTCCTCGAGGGCGTGCGGATCCTGGTGGTGGAAGACGATGTGCAGGCGCGCGCGCTGCTCCTGAAGGTGCTGCGCGTGGCGGGGGCGGAAGCGCGTGCCGTCGAAAGCTCGACCCAGGCGTTGCGCGTCCTCGACGAATGGCGACCGGACATCATGCTTTCCGACACCGGCATGGGCGGCGACGACGGCTACGTCCTCATCAAGGCCGTGCGCGCACTGCCCGCCGAGCGCGGCGGCTGCCTGCGCGCCGCGGCGCTTACCGCGGCGAGCGAGCCGCAGACGAGCCGCAAGGCGGTCGCTGCCGGCTACGACGTGCAGCTTGCCAAGCCGGTCGAGCCGGTCGCGCTCCTCGCCACCGTCGCGCGCCTCGTGCAGCCGGCGTAATTCGGGCGTAATTCGGGGTCAGGGCACTAATTCTGGTTGCAGCTCCGCGGCACGCGGTTTGCACGGCAGCAGCTGTCTACCACCATCATTACGAGGAACCGAGCCATGAATTGGGACCGCATCTCCGGCAACTGGAAGCAGATGAAAGGCGCGCTGAAGGAGCGCTGGGGCAAGCTCACGGACGATGAGATCGACCAGATGGCGGGCCAGCGCGACAAGCTGGTCGGCAAGATCCAAGAGCGCTACGGCTGCGCGAAGGATGATGCCGAGCGTCAGGTCAACGAGTGGGAGCCACGCGCCTGATGAAAAAGCGCGAGCCGGAGCAAAAGCGCGAAGCCGCGCGCTGGCCGTTCGATCCGATGCAGCCGGGCGACCATGAGCCGACGCGCCTGCCCGAGGAGCTCGAGCGCGTGCAAAAGCAGACGGGCGCGGGCGACAAGCCGCGCTCGAAGGACGACAAGGAGTAGCACGGCATGAAAAGCCTTCTCGCAGCCTGCACGGTCGCGCTCGCGGCCGCCCTCGGCGTGGCGGCCTGCGCCTCGCCGTCCGACAAGGAGCGCACGATGGGGCAGGCGACCGACGACGCCGTCCTCACCGCCAAGGTGAAGAGCGCCATCGCCACCGACGTCGGCGCGCGCGCCGCGGCGGCGGTGAACGTCGAGACTTACCGAGGCGTGGTGCAGCTCTCCGGCTTCGCCGACAGCAGCGACCAGGCGAGCCGCGCCGTCGAAGCGGCGAAGAAGGTGAGCGGCGTGAAGTCGGTGAAGAACGACCTGCGCCTGAAGTCGTCCTGAAAGGCCTCGCGGCGGCAGCGCTGCTCGCCTTCGCGGCGGGCAGCGCTGCGTCGCCGGCGGTCCCCGGCAACGAGGCAAGCCTTCTGGTCGACGGCCCGGCGGCCCATCGCGCGATGTTCGAAGCGATGGACGCGGCGCGCGACCACATCAACCTCGAGACCTACATCCTGGACGAGGGCGAGATCGCCGAGCGCCTCGCCTTGCTCCTCGTCAAGAAGGCGAGCGCCGGGGTGCGCGTTAATCTGATGTACGACGCGGTCGGCTCGCTGAAGACACCGCGCGAATATTTCGATCGCCTGCGCGCCGCCGGCGTCAATGTCTGCGAGTTCAATCCCGTCAAGCGTGTGGCCAAGGTCAATCATCGCGATCACCGCAAGACGCTGACGGTGGACGGGCGCGTCGCCTTCACCGGCGGCATCAACGTCAGCGAGACCTACGCCTCGAGCTCGATCCGGGCGCGGCAAACGCCGGGCAAGGAAAAGAAGGAGGGCTGGCGCGATACGCAGGTGCGGGTCGAGGGGCCCGTCGCGGCCGAGTTCGAGCGCCTCTATCTCGCGACCTGGAAGGCGCAGCAGCATTGCGAGCCGACCGCCGAGGCGCATTACTTTCCGCGCCTCGAGCCGCGCGGGAACAAGGTCGTGCGCCTCGTGAAGGCGGCGCCGGAGGAAGGCTCCGAGATGTACGCCGCGCTTCTCGAGGCGATCGGCAAGGCCGAGCGTCGCATCTGGCTCACCTTCGGCTACTTCGTGCCCGATCCGAAGATGCGGCAGGCCCTGATCGATGCCGCGCGCCGCGGCGTGGATGTGGAGCTGGTGCTGCCCGGCTACAGCGACTTCTGGGCGCCGGTGAACGCCGGCCGCTCGAGCTACGACGCGCTGCTCGCCG
>DATDCR010000348.1:0-4303 GCA_036524215.1 Burkholderiales bacterium | reverse complement strand
CAGCGAGCACGGCGCCGAGCGCCGCGGGCGCGAATGCGCCGCCCTTGGTCATCAGGCCGATGGTCGAGAAGGTGCCGACGAAGATGCCGAGGATCATCAGCGAAAGGCGCCTGACCAGCGCGCCGAGCGCCGGCCCGGCCGCCATCTGCCAGATGTTGGTGCCGATCGCCGGGATGATCATGAGCGGCGCCGCTGCGGCGGGCGGCATCACGATGCTCATCAGGCCCATGACGACGGTCGGCAGGCCGACGCCGACCGCGCCCTTGATCCAGCCGGCGAAGAGAAACGCCAGCCCTATGAAGATCTCAATGCCGCCCATGCCAGGCAGAGCCAGCCCGCGAGGAATGCCAGCCCGCCCAGGGGCGTGATCGCGCCGAGCCAGCGCGCGCCGGTGAGGCTGAGCGCGTACAGGCTGCCGGAAAAGACGACGATGCCGGCGACGAAGAGCCAGCCAGCGATGCTGACGAAGTGGTTGGACCACTTGCCATAAGCCAAGGCGACGGCCAGCAGCGCGAGCGCGTGGTACATGTGGTAGCGCACGCCGACCTCGAAGGTGGCGAGAAGGCTCGGATCGAGTCGTGCCTTCAGGCCGTGCGCGGCAAAGGCGCCCAGGCCGACGCCGATGAAGGCAAGCACGGCGCCAAGCATGAAGAAAACCCGGTCCATTCCCGCTATTGTGCGACCACCAGCTTCGCGAGCCGCTCGGGATCGGCGAGCAGTGCCTCGCTCGGGCCGTGATGGATGACGCGGCCGCGGCTCATGACGAGCGCGCTCTGCGTCACCTGGAGCGCGAGCTTGGCGTGCTGCTCCACCAGCACGATCGCCAGCCGGTCCTCCGACATGAGCCGCTGCAGCGAGCGCAGCAGCATCTCGACGATGATCGGCGCGAGGCCCTCGAGCGGCTCGTCCATGAGAAGCAGCGACGGATTGCCCATCAGCGCGCGGCCGATGGCGAGCATCTGCTGCTCGCCGCCCGAGATCTGGTTGCCGCGATGGTGGCGGCGCTCGGCGAGGCGCGGGAAGAGGTCGTACAGGCGCGAAAGGGTCCATCGCTTCGTGCCGCGCGCGGCCACCGTCAGGTTTTCTTCCACGGTCAGCGAGGGAAAGATGTCGCGGCCCTGCGGCACATAGCCGATCCCGAGGCGATTGCGCTCATAGGGGCTCAGGGCCTGGATCTCGCGACCGCCCGCCTGGATGGTGCCCGAATGGAAGGTGGTATGTCCCATGATGGTAGCGAGGAGCGTCGTCTTGCCGACGCCGTTACGCCCCAGCACCGCGAGCGCGCCGCGCTCCGGCAGCTCGAGCGCCACGTCCTCGAGGATCACGGTCTCGCCGTAGCCCGAACGCAGGCCGGAGATGCGCAAGGCTTCAGCCATGGGCTTCGCCGAGATAGACGGCGCGCACGCGCGAATCGGAGGCGATCTCCTCGGGCGTGCCTTCGACCAGGATCTCGCCCGCGACGAGCACCGTGATGCGGCTCGCGAAGCGGAAGACGAGATCCATGTCGTGCTCGATGATCAGGATCGCAATATCCGAAGGCAGCGCGCCGAGTATTTCCAGAATCCTTCCGGAGTCCTGCGAGGGCACGCCCGCCGCCGGCTCGTCGAGCAGCAGCACCTTGGGCTTCAGGCCGAGCGCGATCGCGATCTCCACCAGCCGCTGCCGGCCGTAGGGCAGGTCCTGCACCGGCGTGCGCGCGTCGTCCTTCAGCCCGAGCGTGGCGAGGAGCTGAAGCGCCTCGTCGGTGATCTCGGTGTGGCGGCTCGCCGGCTTCCACATGCGCCGCGCCACGCCGTCGCGCTCTGCGATGCCGAGCGCGACGTTATCGAGCACCGGCAGCGAGCGGAAGAGCGTGGTGATCTGGAAGGTGCGGCCGAGGCCGCGGCGCACGCGCGCCGCCTGGTTCGCCTTCGTGATGTCGTGGCCTTCCAGCAGGATGCGCCCCGAGGAGGGCGCGATACGCCCGGTCAGCATGTTGACGAAGGTCGTCTTGCCGGCACCGTTCGGCCCGATCAGCGCGTGACGCGCTCCCGGCGCGAGCCGGAAGTCGATGTCCTCGGCGACGCTCAGCGCGCCGAAGCTTTTGCAGAGCTTCTGTGTCTCGAGAGCGCTTGCAGCCATTTGTCGCGCACTTTGTCGATGAGGCCGAGGATGCCGCCGCGGGCGAAGAGCACCACGACGATCAGCAGCAGGCCGATGCCGAAGTACCAGTATTCGGGATATTGCTTGGCGAGATAGTCCTGCGCGATGAGGTAGACCACCGGGCCGACGAAGGCGCCGTACAGGCGGCCGACGCCGCCCAGGATCAGCATCACCAGCAGGTCGCCGGAGGGCTCGAGCCCCAGCACGTTCAGGCCGACGAACTGGTTGACCTGCGTGAGGAGCGCGCCGGCGATGCCCGCCATCGTCGCCGAGATCGTGTAGACCAGCACGAGGCGCCAGTACACCGGCGCGCCGACCGCATGCATCCGCGTCGTGTTCTCGCGGATGCCGGTCAGCATCGCGCCGAAAGGCGAGTAGATGAGCCTCCTCACGATCAGCCAGCCGAGGAAGAGCGCGACCAGGCAGTAGAGAAACGCCGTGCGCCCGAAGAGATCGAACTTGAAGAGACCCAGGATCGGCGCGACCGTCACGCCGGACAGTCCGTCCGCGCCCCCGGTAAGCCAGCTCGCCTTGTTCGCGATCTCGAGCACGATCGAGGTGATGGCGAGGGTCAGCATGAGGAGCGTCAGCGCCTTCGTGCGCAGGATCACCGCGCCGGTCGAAATGCCGAGCAGCGCGGCCGCCGCGGCGGCGGCGAGGAGCTGCAGGAACGGATCCGTCACCCCGTACCTCGCGCTCAGGATGCCCGCGGTATAGGCGCCGAGCCCGAAGAAGGCGCTGTGGCCGAGCGTGATGATGCCGGCGTAGCCGAGGATCAGATCGAGCGACAGCGCCCACAGGATGTAGGTGAGGATGCGCGCGCCGAGCGACAGGTACTCCGGCATCAGGAAGAACGCGCCGAGCGCGAGGATCCACGGCAGCGACTCCTGCCAGCGGATGCGCGGGTTGCTGGTGTAGCCGCTCATCGCGACCGACCCAAAAACAGGGACAGACCACGTTTTTCAGGCGCGCGGCCCATCCCAAAAACGTGGTCTGTCCCTGATTTCAAGCTCGCACTCCAAACAATCCCATCGGCCGCCAGAGCAGGATCCCGATCGTCGCCGCGTAGATGAGGAACGCGCCGAACTCGGGGATCCAGTACTTGCAGGCCGTATCGGCGACGCCGATGAGAAGCGCCGCGACGAAGGGGCCGCACAGGCTGCCGAGGCCGCCGACGGCGACAACGATCAGGAAGGACACCAGGTGCTCGAATGGATAGCTCCACTGCACCGGCAGGATGTCGGCGCCGAGCGCACCGCCGAGGCCGGCAAGTCCGCTGCCGAGCGCGAAGGTGATCATGAAGAGGTGGCTGGTGTTGATGCCCACCGACTGCGCCATGCTGCGGTTGTCGACCGCGGCGCGCACCATCGCGCCCCAGCGCGTGCGCTCGACGCCGAACCAGAGCAGCACGATCAACAGGGCGCTGAAGAAGATGAGAAACACGCGGTAGGTGGGGAAGTCGCGCCCCGTCACGTGCACCTGCCCGCGCAGGTAATCCGGCAGGAAGATCGGCGCCGCGAGGTTGCCGAACACGAGGCGCGCCACCGCCATCGACATCAGGATCAGGCCGATCGAGAACAGCACCTGCGAAAGCTCGCCGGCGGCGTACAGCCGCGAATAGAGCAGCCGCTCGAGCACCACGCTGCCCAGGGAAACGACGAGGAAGGCGCAGGCGAGGGCGAGGGGAAACGGCACGCCGAGGCGCGCCATCACCGTCGACAGGATGTAGCCCCCCGCCATGGCGAACACGCCGTGCGCGAGGTTGATGAATCCCATCAGGCCCATCGTGATCGACAGGCCGACGGAAATGACGTAGAGGATCATGCCGTAAGCGACGCCGTGGAAGGCAACGCTTACGACAGAGGAGAGCAGTTCCCCCAGGGTCTTATTTCTTCTTCTGCAGCTCTTTCCAGGGATCCTTGACCGCGGTGCCCAGCGTCTCGATCTCGACGTTGGCGAGCTGGCCGTTGACCTTCTTCACTTCACGCAGGTACTCGGGCTGGATGATGTCGCGGGTCTCGGGGTCGATGGCGATCGGGCCGCGCGGGCTGTTGGGGTTCTTCCAGTGCTTGAAGACTTCCATCGTCTTGTCGGGATCGAGCTTGCCCTTGAGCTGCTTGATCGCGTCGACGATGAGCGCGGCGCCGTCATAAGCGCCGAC
>DATDCR010000347.1:0-13179 GCA_036524215.1 Burkholderiales bacterium | reverse complement strand
GCACGACGTCGTCTTCCCGTCCCTCGAGGAACAGGATGGCGTTGCTCACGTCCTCGGCGTAGGCCTGCGCCGTGATCCGGCCCGTGCACGGCGCGGTGCAGCGCTGGATCTGGTGCAGCAGGCACGGCCGGGAGCGGTTCTCGAACACGGTGTCCTCGCAGGTGCGCAGGCGGAACACGCGCTGCAGCAACTGGATGCTCTCACGGACCGCGTAGGCATGCGGGAACGGGCCGAAATACCGGTGCCTGCGATCCTTCGCCCCGCGATGGAAGCCCAGGCGCGGGTACTCGTGCCCCGTCACCATCAGGTACGGGTAGGACTTGTCGTCGCGAAAGAGGATGTTGTAGCGCGGCGAGAGGCTCTTGATGAGATTGTTCTCGAGAAGGAGCGCCTCGCCTTCCGAGCGCGTCGCCGTGACCTCCATCGATGCCACCTGGGAAAGCATCATCTCGATTCTTGGGCTTGCTACGGTTTTATTGAAATAGGAAGCGACGCGCTTCTTCAGGTCGCGCGCCTTGCCGACGTAGAGGGCGTCGCCGTCCTTGCCCAGCATGCGGTAGACGCCGGGCAGATTGGGCAGTCCGGCGACGAACGACTTTGCATCGAACACGATGTTTTCATTGTACAATCTCGCCCTTTTTCGCAGCGGCAAAAACTCATGGCCAAAGTCGAAGCAGTCCAGATCCGTCCCGGGCAACTCCTCGAATGGGACAAGCGCGTGTGGCGCGTGCTCAAGTCCTACCACGTGCACGTCGGCGGGCGCGGCGGCGCCTTCATGCAGGTCGAGATGAAGGACATCGAGGTCGGCACCAAGACCAACCAGCGCTTCCGCACGGAAGACAAGGTCGAGCGCGCCTTCGTCGATCCGCGCGAGATGCAGTTCCTCTACCAGGACGGCGACAGCTACGTCTTCATGGACCAGGAAAACTACGAGCAGCTCTCGCTGCCGGCGGAGTTCCTCGAGGGGCAGGCCGGCTACCTGCTGCCGAACACCGAGGTGCAGATCAACTTCTACAACGGCCGCGCCATCGGCATCGAGCTGCCGCCTTCCGTGGTGCTCGAAGTGGTCGATACCGAGCCCGGCATCAAGAACGCCAGCGCCACCAACTCCTTCAAGCAGGCGAAGATGGAGACCGGCATCACCGTGCAGGTGCCGCCGTTCATCAACAACGGCGAGAAGATCAAGATCGACACCGCCGAAGGCACCTACATGGAGCGAGCCTAGCTCGCTGCTGCAGCGCGCGTAGCCTAGATCTTCAGTATTTCGCGGCGTGCGTCGCGATCTGGGGCACCACCTGGATCGCGATCACGTACCAGCTCGGGAGCGTCGCTCCCGAGTTCAGCGTCGCCTACCGCTTCCTTCTCGCCTCGCTCCTGATCTTCGCCGCTTGCGCGCTGCGGCGGCAGCCGCTCGCCTGCAGCGCCCGCGAGCATGCGTGGCTCGCGCTTTTCGGGGTCTGCACGTTCGGCATCAGCTACGTCTTCGTCTACTACGCCGAGCAGTACGTGGTCTCCGGGCTGGTGGCCGTGGCGTATTCGGCGAGCCCGCTCCTCGGCATGGTCGGCCTGCGCCTCGCCTTCGGCACGCCGATGACGCGCCGCGTCGCGCTCGGATCGCTCCTCGGCATGACCGGCATCGTCGCCGTGTTCTATCCGGAGCTCGCGCACCTCGAAGGCAATGACGTGACCGCCAAGGGCGCCTTGTTCACGCTCCTCGCGGTACTGATTGCATCGCTCGGCAGCATCGTCGCCCAGCGCAACGTGCGCGCAGGGGTGCAACTGTGGCAGGGCATGGCGTGGGGAATGCTCTACGGCGCATTGAGCGCGCTCGTGCTCGGGCTCGCGAACGGCAAGCCGATTTCCTTCGAAGCCACGCCGCGCTACGTGCTCTCGCTCGGCTACCTGGCGCTGCTCGGCTCGATCGCCGCCTTCGCGAGCTATCTCACGCTCCTCAAGCGCATCGGCGCGGCGCGCGCGAGCTACATCGGCGTGATGGTTCCCATCGTCGCGCTCTTCGTCTCGGCGGCGTTCGAAGGCTTTCGCTTCCACGCGATGACCTGGCTCGGCATTGCGGTCTCGGTCGCGGGCAACGTCGTCATGCTGCGGACCGAGCGCGCCTGATCAGGCGTTCTTTTTCAGCAGCTCCTGGGCTTCGCGATAGGCGACGCTCTTGCGCAGGTCGCGCCCGCCCTGGCGGCGCATCTTCTCCAGCCGCTCCGGCTGCGATAACGGCACGTCCTTAAGGGAGTCGAGCAGCGCATCGAGTCCCTGCGGGTTGTTACAGAGCAGCACCATGTCGCACCCGGCTTCGAGCGCGGCGCGGGCACGCTCCGGCGGCCCGCCGGCCACCGCGGCGCCTTCCATCGACAGGTCGTCGCTGAAGACGAGGCCCTGGAAGCCGAGCTGCTTGCGCAGCACTTCCTGCAGCCAGTGCTTCGAATAGCCGGCCGGCTCGGGATCGACCTGCGGATAGATGACATGCGCGGGCATCACCGCGGCAAGACCGGCCTCGATCACCGCCTTGTACGGCAGGATGTCCTTGCGCCAGATCTCCTTGAACGCACGCTCGTCCTTCGGCACGGCGACATGCGAATCCGCTTCGGCGAAGCCGTGCCCCGGGAAATGCTTCGCCACTGCCGCCACCCCGCCCTGCGCCAGACCGCGCACCAGGCACGCGCCGAGCGCGCCGACCGCGGTCGGATCGAAATGCAGCGCGCGATCGCCGATCACCGAGCTGCCGCCGTAATCGAGGTCCAGCACCGGCGCGAAGCTGAAGTCCACGCCATGCGCGCCGAGCTCCGACGCAATCACGTAGCCGATGCAGGTCGCCGCCTCGCGGCCCAGATTGCGGTCGCGGTCCCACATCTTGCCGAGCGTGCGCATCGGCGGGATCACGGTGAAGCCTTCCCGGAAGCGCTGCACGCGGCCGCCTTCGTGATCGACGCAGATCGGCAGCTCCGGCTCGCGCTGCCTTTGGATGTCCTCCGTTAGAAGCTTTAACTGATCCGGGTTCTCGTAGTTCCGTGCGAAGAGAATCACGGCGCCCGCGGCCGGATGTCGCAGGCGCTGCAGGTCTTCTTCCGTGAGCGTCGGGCCGAGGACGTCGACGACGACCGGCCCGAGCGGGAGCCTTACTTTGCGCACTCGAGAATCACCGTGGCGAAGGCGATGCCTTTCTCGTCCGACAGAGAAAGATGCGCAGCGGTCACGCCCTTTGCCGCGATGAACTTCTTCAAGGCATCGGAAAACTCGAGCACCGGCCTGCCGGAGCGCTCGTTGCGCACCCAGACGCCGTGCCAGTTCGCCGGCGACTTGATGCCGGTGCCGAGGGCCTTGGTGAAGGCCTCCTTGGCGGCAAAGCGCTTGGCGAGGTAGGCGGCTTTCAGCCTGCGCTTCTGAAACACCGCCAGCTCGGAAGGGCACAGGACGCGCTGCGCGAAGCGCTCGCCGTGGCGCTCGAGGGCGGCCTCGATGCGATGGATCTCCACCACGTCGGTGCCGATGCCGAAGATCACTTCGCGGCGGCCTGCACCATGAGACGCTTCATCTCGCGCACTGCCTCGCGCATGCCGGTGAAGACGGCACGGCTGACGATCGAATGCCCGATGTGGAGCTCGCGCACGCCAGCGAGCGCGGCGACCGGCTGCACGTTGAAGTAGTTGAGCGCATGGCCGGCATTGAAGCGCATGCCGAGCGAGCGGATCGCTTCGCCGGCCGTCTGAATTTGCTTGAGATGAGACACCACGGCCGGGCTCTCGGCGTCGCGTCCCTTCGAGTGGAAGGCGTGCGCGTAAGGCCCGGTATGGATCTCGCACACCGAGGCGCCGATGCGCGCGGCGGCTTCGACCTGCTTCAGCTCGGCGTCGATGAAGACGGAGACCACGATGCCGGCGTCCTTCAATCGCCTGACCGCGGTGGAGAGCTTCTTCTCGCCGGCGACGATGTCCAGGCCGCCTTCGGTGGTGATCTCGGCGCGGCCTTCGGGCACCAGCATCGCCATCTCGGGCTTGATGCGGCACGCGATGCCGACCATCTCGTCGGTGGCGGCCATCTCGAGGTTGAGGCGGATGTGCGTGAGCTCGCGCAGGCGGCGCACGTCCTCGTCCTGGATGTGGCGCCGGTCTTCGCGCAGATGGCAGGTGATGCCGTCGGCGCCGCCCAGATGCGCCTCGACCGCGGCCCAGACCGGATCGGGCTCGTACGTGCGCCGCGCCTGGCGCACGGTCGCGACGTGGTCGATGTTGACGCCAAGCTCGATCACAGCTCGTTCAGCTCCATGAGGACGTTGCGCGTATGCAGGACCTGCCCATGCAGGCGCTGGCCGATGAGGGCGCGCATCAGATAGCGCGCCTCGTCGCGCGTCTCGCTGCGGGTGTAGTCGTCCGCAGCGAGGTCAAGCAGGGTACGACCCGAGATGAGCAGATCGCCGTGGCTGGCGCGGATCGGGCCGCGATCGGGCTCGTAGACGTAGGAGCCGTTCGGCTCGATCGGCTCCCCGCTCCTCGCCTCGCGGTCGAAAAGCGGCGCCCAGCCGAGCTCCGCGAGAAGGCGCTTCTCGAACGAGCGCAGCACGGCGGCCGAGGGCTCGCACGACAGCCGCCAGAGCGCTTCGCCGTAGGCGTCGAACAGCGCCTCGTGCGCATCCTCGCGCGGCAAGAGCCTGAGGATGAGCTCGTTGAGGTAGAAGCCGCACATCAGGGCACGGCCGCGAAGCGGCGCATAGGCGGGCTGTGCCATCGCAGCGCCCCACTCTGCGGACATCAGCGTGGCGAGCTCCGCCGAGCCGCTCCAGCCGAAGCGCAGCGGATGGAACGAAAGCAGCACGCCGCGCATCGCCGAGCGCGGGCGCCGCGCGCCGCGCGCAAGGAGCGCCATGCGCCCGAAGCGGCGCGTGAAGGCCTCGACGATGAGGCTCGTCTCCTTGTACGCGTACGTATGCAGGACGTAGCCCGGCTCGTGATCCGCGCGCTTCTTACTCATAGCCCAATTGTCGCAGGACACGGGCGTCGTCCGTCCAGGCGCGCCGCACCTTGACCCAGACGCCGAGGTACACCTTGCCCTCGAAAAGGCGCTCGAGGTCCTTGCGGGCGGCGGTGGCCATCGCTTTCAGGCGCTCGCCCTTTGCCCCGAGCACGATGGCCTTCTGGCTGTCGCGCTCGACGAGGATGGTCGCCTCGATCCTGCGCAGGCGGCCCTCTTCCTTGAAGCTGTCGATCATCACTTCGCAGCGGTACGGGAGCTCCTCGCCGAGCGTCTCGAAGAGCTTCTCGCGCAGCATCTCGGCGGCGAAGAAGCGCTCGTCGCGATCGGTAAGCTGGTCCTCCGGGTAGGCGGCGGGCCCCTCGGGCAGCGCGTCGGCGACCACGCGCAGGAGCTCCGGCAGGTTCCTCCCGCTACGGGCGCTGACGGGTACCACGGCGTGGAAATCCCTGACTTTCGAGAGCCGGTCGAGGAACGGGATCAGGTCGGCGTGCCGCTTCACGGTATCGACCTTGTTGACGACCGCGATCGTCTTCTGTTCGGCCGGGATGCGATCCAGCGCGGCACGGTCCTCGGCACCGAAGCGCAGCGCCTCGATCACATAAAGCACGACATCGGCTTCGCGCGCGGCCTCGCCGACGCGCCGGTTGAGCGCCTTGTGCAGCACGCTCTTCAGCTTGGGCGGGTTGCCGGGCGCATCGATGAAGATGTACTGGCAGGCGGGACGCGTAAGGATGCCGGTGACGAGATGGCGCGTGGTCTGCGGCCGAGCCGACACGATCGAGAGCTTTTCGCCCACCAGGCGGTTCAGCAGGCTCGACTTGCCGGTGTTCGGCCGGCCCACCATCGCGACCGTGCCGCAGCGGTGGCTCATGCCAGCTTCTCCAGCATCGCGCGCGCGGCCTCCTGCTCGGCCTTCTGCCGCGAGCTGCCGCTTCCCTTGCTGCTGAGCTCATCGACCACGCATTCCACCTCGAAGGACTGGCGGTGCGCGGCGCCCTGCACCTGCACCACGCGGTAGAGCGGCAGCGGGCGCCGTGCCGCCTGCAGGCGCTCCTGCAGCTCGGTCTTCGCGTCCTTCGCCGGGCGATCGGGATCGAGGCGCTCGATGCGCGCGCCGAACACGGCGAGCACCGCCCTGCGCGCCGCCTCGTAGCCGCCGTCGAGGAAGAGCGCGCCGAACACCGCTTCGAGCGCGTCGGCGAGGATGGAAGGCCGCGGCTCCGGCGCCGCCGCGAGCTCGCCCTCGCCGAGGCGGATGAAGGGAATCAGGTCGATCTCGCGCGCCAGCTCGGCGAGCGCTTCGGCGCGCACGAGGCTCGCGCGCATTCGCGTCAGCTTGCCTTCGGACAGGTGCGGAAAGCGCTCGTACAGCTCGGCCGCCACGGCGCAGCCGAGCACGCCGTCGCCCAGGAACTCGAGCCTTTCGTTGTGCTCGGCGCCGAAGCTGCGATGCGTCAGCGCCTGCTCGAGCAGCTGCGGCCGCGCGAAGCGGTGGCCGAGCCGGTTCTCAAGGGGCGCGGCCCGGGAATCGATCTACTGGCCTCCGGAGGTCGCCGCGTAATCGATGTAGAGGCCGACGTTCGTGAAAAGCGGCACTTCTTTCCGATAGGCGAAGGTGATGACGACCTGGCCGCTTTCCTTGGTGATCTCCAGATCGGTCGGCTTGACGGTATTGATGTCGTCGATCGCGGCGCGCGCCTCGAAGGCGCGCCGGATTTCGGCCGGCGTGCCGCCCTGCTTCTCCTGCGCGATCGCGTCGATCGCCTTCTTCGCGGCGCGGAACTCGATGTAGGACGGCGCCAGCTTCATGCCGATCAGGGCGACGATGATGAAGAGGATGAGGCCGATGATCAGGCCGGTGAAGGTCACTCCCGATTGTTTCCTGCGCATGCTCCCTCCCTCAGCGGAATGCCCCGAAGCGGCCGAGGTCGTTCAGGTTCAGCCAGATGAAGAAGGCCTTGCCGACGATGTTCTCGTCCGGGACAAAGCCCCAGACACGGCTGTCGCTCGAGTTGTCCCGGTTGTCGCCCATGACAAAGTAATGGCCCGCCGGAATGCTGCACGTCAGGCCGCTGCTATTGTAGTTGCAATTGCCACCCGTTGCCCGCGTCGGCAGCACGCCCGCGGGCGCATCGTCGTCGAGCAGGATTTCGTGCGGCACGCCGCCCAGCGTCTCGATGAAGTGGCGCGAGAACTGCATGCGCTCGCGCGACAGGTAGTCGTCGACCTGCTTGAGCGGCACCGGCTGGCCGTTGATCGTCAGGCGCTTGTTGCGGTACTCGACGCGGTCGCCCGGCAGGCCCACCACGCGCTTGATGTAGTCGAGCGACGGATCGTCGGGATAGCGGAACACCATCACGTCGCCGCGATGCGGGTCGTTCAGCTGCACGATCTTCTTGTTCACCACCGGCAGCCGGATGCCGTACGTGAATTTGTTCACCAGGATGAAGTCGCCCACCAGCAGCGTAGGCACCATCGAGGAGGACGGGATCTTGAACGGCTCGACGAGGAACGAGCGCAGCAGGAACACGATCAGGATCACCGGGAAGAAGCTGACCGAGTACTCGACCCACCACGGCTGCTTGGCCTGCGGCGCGCGGCGCCTGCCCAGCCACAGCGCCTCGATCGCCCAGACGATGCCCGTCACGACCAGCAATATCAGCAGGAACAGGGCGAAGTTCAACTTTCACCCCGCTGCAGAACGGCGAGAAAGGCCTCCTGCGGAATTTCGACCGAGCCGACCTGCTTCATGCGTTTCTTCCCTTCTTTTTGCTTTTCGAGGAGCTTACGCTTGCGCGTCACGTCGCCGCCGTAGCACTTGGCGAGCACGTTCTTGCGCAAGGCCTTCACGTTCTCCCGCGCGATGATATGCGCGCCGATCGCCGCCTGGATGGCGACGTCGAACATCTGGCGCGGAATCAGGCTGCGCAGCTTGCTCACCAGCTCGCGGCCGCGGAACTGCGCGTTCGAGCGATGCACCATGCTCGAGAGCGCGTCGACGCGCTCGCCGTTGACCAGGATGTCGAGCCGCACCATGTCGGCGGCGCGGTACTCCTTGAACTCGTAGTCGAGCGAGCCGTAGCCGCGCGTCATCGATTTCAGGCGGTCGAAGAAGTCGAGCACCACCTCGTTCAGCGGCAGGTCGTAGGAAATGACGACGTGGCGCGCCGAGTAATGCATGTTGGTCTGCACGCCGCGCTTCTCGGTGCACAGCGTGATCACCGGGCCGACGTATTCCTGCGGCACGAAGATGCGGCAGGCCATCACCGGCTCGCGGAACTCCTCGATCGTCTCGACCGCCGGCAGGCGCGAGGGATTGGACACCTGCTGCACCGTGCCGTCGCGCAGCTTGACCTCGTACACCACCGAGGGCGCGGTGGTGATGAGGTGCATGCCGTACTCGCGCTCGAGGCGCTCCTGCACGATGTCCATGTGCAGCAGGCCGAGGAAGCCGCAGCGAAAGCCGAAGCCGAGCGCCTGCGAGGTCTCCGGCTCGTAGTGGAAGGATGCATCGTTGAGGTGCAGCTTCTCGAGCGCGTCGCGCAGCGCCTCGTACTCGTTCGCCTCGACCGGATAGAGCCCGGCGAACACCTGCGGCTTCACTTCCTTGAATCCGGGCAGCGGCTTGTCGGCCGGCTTGTCGGCATGGGTGAGCGTGTCGCCGACC
Organism: Burkholderiales bacterium; assembly: GCA_036524215.1. Taxonomy (GTDB): domain Bacteria; phylum Pseudomonadota; class Gammaproteobacteria; order Burkholderiales; family SG8-39; genus SCGC-AG-212-J23. Next base: position 4,529 of record DATDCR010000347.1, on the reverse strand, counting down.
TTCGCCGCGCGCAGCTCCTTGATGCCGGCCGTGACGAAGCCGACCTCGCCCGCCCCGAGCGAGTCCTTGAGCTTCGACTTGGGCGTGAATACGCCGACCTGGTCGCACAGGTAGTCGGCGCCGGTGCTCATCAGGTGGATGCGCTCGCGCGGCTTGAGCGTGCCGTCGACCACGCGCACCAGCATCACCACGCCGACATAGTTGTCGAACCAGGAATCGATGATCAGCGCCTTGAGCCGGGCGGCGGCCTCGCCCCTGGGCGGCGGCACGCGCGCAATGACGGTCTCGAGGATCTCCGGCACGTTCTCGCCCGTCTTGGCGCTCGCATGGATGGCGTGATGCGCGTCGATGCCGATCACGTCCTCGATCTCCTGGATCGCCTTGTCCGGATCGGCGGAAGGCAGGTCGATCTTGTTCAGCACCGGGATCACTTCCACGCCCTGCTCGATGGCCGTGTAGCAGTTCGCCACGGTCTGTGCCTCGACGCCCTGCGAGGCGTCGACCACCAGCAGCGCGCCTTCGCAGGCGGCGAGCGAGCGGCTCACCTCGTAGGAGAAGTCGACATGCCCGGGAGTGTCGATCAGGTTCAGCAGATACGTGTTGCCGTCGCGCGCCTTGTATTCGAGCGCCGCGGTCTGCGCCTTGATGGTGATGCCGCGCTCGCGCTCGAGATCCATCGAGTCGAGCACCTGCTCGGCCATCTCGCGCTCGGCGAGCCCGCCGCACATCTGGATGAAGCGGTCGGCGAGCGTCGACTTGCCGTGGTCGATGTGCGCGATGATGGAGAAATTGCGAATGTGGCTCTGGGACATATAACGAAAGAGGGTGCCGCGGCACCCTCCTCAAGCGCGTGATTCTATTTGATTTTGTCGAGCGCTGCCGCGTCGAGGCGGTAGTGGCAGAGTTCCTCGCCCGCGGCGTCGGTCAGGACCGGCACCAGCTCGTCGTAGCGAGCTTCGAGCAGCGGATCGGCGTCGACGTCGATTTCCTCGAATGCCACGCCGAGCGCACGCAGCGCCTGCGCCATCTCTTCGCAGAGATGGCAGTACTTGCGCCCGTAAAGGCGCAGCGGGCCCCTAGCCTTTATCCGTCAGGCCGGAAATGGTGACGAAGGCGGTCGTTTCCCCGCGCTTCACCTGCAGCGTCATTACCGCGCTCTTGTCGAGGCTGGCGAGGATCCTGTTGAACTGCTCGACCGACTTCAGCTCCGTCTGCTGGCCCTTCTGCACCAGCATCACCAGGATATCGCCCTTGCGCACGTCGACCCGCGCATCGGGCTTCACCTCTGTGACGAGGAGGCCGCTCGCGACCTGCCTCTCCTTCTTCTGCTCGGCGCTGAGCTCGGTCACCACGATTCCCAGGCGGTTCGCCTGCGCCTCGGCGGGCTTGGTCGCGCGGGGCTTGTCGGCCGAGGCGACGCGCTCTTCCTGCAGCTCGCCCACGGTGATGGTCAGCTTGCGCGTCGTGCCTTTGCGCCACACCTCGACCGGCGTGTGCGAGCCCGGCCGCGTGCCGCCGACGATGCGCGGCAGGTCGCTGGAGGTCTCGACCGCCTTGCCGTCGAAGCTGAGGATGATGTCGCTCGATTCGACGCCGGCCTTCTCCGCCGGGCTGCCCTTCTCGACCGAGTTGACGAGCGCGCCGCGCGCGCGCTCGAGGCCGAAGGAGGTGGCGAGGTCGCGCGTCACCTCCTGGATCACCACGCCGATGCGGCCGCGGGCCACCCGGCCCTTTTCTTTCAATTGTTTCTGGACATCCAAAGCGACATCGGCGGGAATGGCGAACGACAGGCCCATGAAGCCGCCGGTGCGGCTGTAGATCTGGGAGTTGATGCCGACCACCTCGCCGCGCAGGTTGAAGAGCGGCCCGCCGGAGTTGCCCGGGTTGATCGCCACGTCGGTCTGGATGAACGGCACGAAGTTCTCCTGCGGCAGGGAGCGGCCTTTCGCGCTGACGATGCCGGCGGTCACGGAATTCTCGAAGCCGAAGGGCGAGCCGATGGCGAGCACCCATTCGCCCACCTTGAGCTTGGTCGGATCGCCGAAGCGCACGGCCGGCAGCCCGGTCGCATCGATCTTGATGAGCGCGATGTCGCTGCGCTTGTCGGCGCCGATCACCTTGGCCTTGAACTCGCGCTTGTCGGTGAACTTGACGGTGATCTCGTCCGCCCCCTCGACCACGTGCGCGTTGGTGAGGACGTAGCCATCCTGGCTGATGACGAAGCCCGAGCCGAGCGAGCGGCTCTCGGAGCGAGGCCCGGGTCCCTGTCCCGGCCCCTGTCCCGGCCCGGGCTGGCGCGGAATGAAGCGCCGGAAGAACTCGAGCACTTCCTCGTCTTCCATCCCCGGTACCTGCGGCAGCGCGGCGCTGCGGCGCACGGCCTGCGTGGTGCTGATGTTCACCACCGCATTTCCCTGCTCCTCGACCACTCGGCTGAAATCGGGCAGCTCGCGGGTTTGCGCAACCGCCACGGCGCACCAGACTGCAAGCCATAAGCCGGCCAGGGCTCTCGTCGTTCTCATCTTTGTGACCTCTCCTCTTTTCTACGGGCGCCGGTACTCGACGGCGTCGGCGATGCGCTGCACGCTGGCGGCCGGCGCTTCGCCCACTACGGTAACCATGTGGTTCGCCACTTCGCGCGTATAGATATTGATGGCGCCCAGTGTAGCGAGACCGGTGCGCGCCGGCTGCTGTCGCGGCTGCAGCGGCTCGATGAAGACGGAGACGGCGGCGAGGCCGTCGGAATACACCACCTGGCCGACGGGCTTGGATTCGCCCATGCGGCGCTTGAGCTCCATCACCTTGTGAAAGCCGGGCAGCTCGGCGCTCAGCCCCCAGCCGGCGAGGCTCGCCGGCACGGCTTCGGTGTCCTCCACCCGCCAGGCCTGGCTGATGTGCTTCGGCTTCACCATGTCGGCGGTGACGCGCCCGATGCGCAGCTGCGTGAACATGAACTGCTCGATCTGCTGGCCCGCCGCGTCGAAGGTGACGGCCCCCACCAGCATGCCGCTATGGACATCGGCGTACAGGCGATAGCCATAGCGCAGGTTGTCTTTGGGCGTCAGCACGACCGCCTGGCATTCCAGGCCGGCGATCCGGCGCGTGCCGCCAAGGGAGATCTCGTAATGCTCGGAAAGCGCGTTCAGCTGCTCGGGCAGGAGCGCGGGAAAGGTGCGGTCGGGCGTGCGCCGCTCCACCTTGACGACGCGGCTCTCCGGCAGGTAGCAGCGCACGGACTCGCGCGTGCGCACCAGCTCGCGCGGCAGTCCGTCGAGGACTTCGAGCCGCTCGGTATCGGCCGGGGCGAGCCGCGTGATGCGCGAGGTCTCGCTGCGCGTGCCCTGCTGGTAGACGAAGGTGCCGCTGTAAGAAAGGCTGCGCGTCGCTTCCTGCATCTTGCGCAGCCAGTTGAGGCTCTCCGCGGACTGGGCGTACGCCGCGCTCGCGACGACGCAAAGCAGCGCCGCGGCGCTCCAGGGGCTGCGCCAAGCCCTCACTTGCGCGGCTCGTCCGAGCGCTCGGACACCGTGCGCACGTAAGGCGCCATGCCCTGCAGCATGACGCGCGGCGAGAAGCCCTGGTGCGCGAGGAGGTAGTCATTTGCTGCGCTCGACAGGGGCACGATCGTCACGGCCGGCGGCGCCGCCTTGGCGATGGGTTGGGGCGCGGGAGCTTCGCGTTGCGGCGCGAAGGCGAGCCAGCCGACAAGTCCGACCGCCGCGACGCTCGCCGCGGCGGCCAGCGCGAAGCGCTGCACCGGCTTGCCGGTCAAGCCGCCCGGCGCAAGAACCGTCGGCTCGGCCTGCAGCCGCGCCGCGACGCGGGACGTGAAGCCGGCCGAGAGCAGGCGGCTGTCGCGCATGGCGTCGCTGATCAGGTGGTAGGTACGCCAGGTATCGGCCGCCTCGGAATCGGTCTTCTTCAGGAGTTGGAACGCCCGCTCGGCCTCGCGCTCGTCCAGCTCGCCATCCATCCACGCCGAAACCTGTTCCTTCATGCCCCTACCCGCCTTTCACCAGCGTTTATCTTTGCCCGTATCCAGCAACGGCCGCAACTGCTGCGCGATCGCCTCGCGCGCCCGGAAGATGCGCGAGCGCACGGTGCCGATCGGGCAATCCATCACTTTCGCGATGTCCTCGTAGCTCATGCCTTCAATCTCGCGCAGCTGGATCGCCGTCCTCAGTTCCTCTGGCAGCCCTTCGATGGTCGCGTTCACCGTCTGCGCGATCTCGTTGGACAGCAGCACGCTCTCCGGCGTGTTGATGTCTCGCAGCTGCTCGCCTTCTTCGAATCCTTCCGCCTCTTCGGCCTCTACCTCGGTCGAGGTCGGCGCCCGCCGACCCATGGCCATCAGATAGTTCTTGGCCGTATTAATTCCAATACGGTACAGCCAGGTGTAAAAGGCACTGTCGCCACGGAATGCCGGGAGTGCGCGGTAGGCCTTGATGAACGCCTCCTGCGTCACATCTTCGACCTCGGCCGGGTCGCGAATGAATCGCGACAGCAACCGCGCCAGCTTGCGCTGGTAC